>NZ_DAIOIA010000008.1:37235-47492 GCF_036744435.1 Propioniciclava sp.
CGCCGAGGACTCAGCCTGCGGTCGCCGAGGACTCAGCCTGCGGTCGCCGAGGACTGAGGTTGCGGTCGCCGAGGACTGGGGTTCAGGCCGTCGAGGACCGGGACGCGCGATGCGCGAGCCCTCGGTCAGTCCCACACGGGCGCGGACGCGCTCATCCCCGCCGAGACGACGTGCCACCCTGTGGGGGTGCCCACTCGTGATCGTCTCCTCGCCGTCCTCGTCGCCGTCCTGTGGGGCCTCAACTTCATCGCCATCGACCTCGGCATGGCCGACCTGCCGCCGCTGATGTTCCTGGCAGTCCGGTTCGTGTTCGTGGTGTTCCCCGCGATCCTGTTCGTGCCACGACCGGACGCCCCACCGCGTACCGTCCTGCTGGTCGGCCTCGCCATGAGCCTGGGCCAGTTCAGCCTGCTCTACCTGGCGATCGCGATGGGAATGCCCGCAGGGTTGGCGTCCCTGGTCCTGCAGGCCCAGGTGCTGTTCACCGTGCTGCTGGCTTGGTTCGGGCTCCGCGAACGGCCCCGACGCGAGCAACTCGTCGGAGTTCTGCTGGGCACCGTCGGGTTGTGCCTCATCGCGGTCGCGCACGGCGTCAGCGCACCCATCGTTCCGCTGCTGGTGACCGTCGCCGCGGCAGGGTCCTGGGCGATCGGCAACGTGCTGGTCCGACACGCGAAGGTGACCTCGGGCCTGTCGATGGTGGTGTGGTCGGGGTTAGTGGTGCCCATCCCCGCCCTGGCGCTCAGCCTCCTCATCGATGGCCCGGCAGCCGTAGCGGACGGCTTCGCCAGCTTCGGCTGGGCGTCCATTCTGGGCACCGCCTACACCGTGATCGCCGCATCCCTGGTCGGCTACACGATCTACAACGGACTGCTGGCTCGGCATCCCGCGACGTCGGTGGTTCCCTACATCCTGCTCGTGCCCGTCGTCGGGATCGCGTCCGCGTGGCTGGTGCTGCACGAGGTGCCGTCGGTCGGCGAACTCGTCGGGGCGGCGATCATGCTGCTCGGCGTCGGGGTCGCCAGCGGTGCATTCGCTCTGCGGACGCGGGCGCGGCGCGGCCCGGTGGAGCCCGACGCGGGCTGACCGCCCCGCGTCCCCGCCCGGACGCCGCCCGCTGCTCCTGCCAGAATGTCGTCATGGGTGAGGTGCGCGAGATCTTGACGTGGGAGCGATTCGGGGAGGCTGCGCGTGAACTCGCCCAGCAGATCGTCGATTCGGGGTATGAGCCGGACGTGATGCTGTCCATCACGCGCGGCGGGTTGCTGCCCGCGGGCGCGATCGCGTACGCGCTGGACCAGAAGAACATTCACATCATCAACGTCGAGTTCTACACCGGCGTCGACGAACGTCTGCCTGCACCCGTGTTCCTGCCGCCGTTGCCCGCCACGAACTATCTGGACGGCCGCAGCGTCCTGATCATCGACGACGTCGCGGACACCGGCGAGACGCTGCGGCTGGTGCGTGACTTCTGCGACGAGCACACCAGCGAGTCGCGCACGGCCGTGCTGTACGAGAAGCCGCGCTCGGTGATCGCCTGTGACTACGTGTGGAAGCGCACCGACGAGTGGATCGCCTTCCCGTGGTCGAGCCTTCCGCCGTTGAAGAACACCACCCGCCTGGACAACTGAGGCCGCTCTCCGGGTTGACGCACTGCGAAGCCCGTGGTCGGGCAGCGCACGGTTGCGCGTTTCGTCCCCGGGCGTTCGGTCAGCCGTGGCGGCCCCTCACCCGAGTCCTCGACACGCAGAACCTCAGTCCTCGGCGAGGTCAGGCTCAGTCCTCGGCGGGTCAGGGGAGGCGGACGAGCGTGGTGATGTCGTCGACGGGGAGGTCGGGATCGCGGACGGCCGTCACGCGCATGCCGGTGAAGTTCATCCCGCCCGCGTTCACCGTCATGAACGCCGTGTCGGCGGCGTCGCGGCCGGTCGCGATCCGCACCATCGCCTGGCGGGGCGCCAGGTTGGTGGCGTCCAGCAGGTACCAGGCGTCGTCCAGCCGGGCCTCGACGACCGCGTGGAAGTCCATCGGTTCCAGGCCGGGGGCGTACACCGACACCAGCCGTGCCGGGACGCCGCGCGAACGCAGCAGCGCCGTCACCAGGTGCGCATAGTCGCGGCACACGCCCGCCCGCTCCAGGTAGATCTTCACCGCGCCGTCGGTCGGGCCGCTGGAGCCACTCACATAGGTGAGGTGCTGACCTACCCAGGAGCTCACCGCATCGAGGAGGTTCTTCCCGTCCAGACCGTCGAAGCCGGCCGCCGCCACGTGCGCGAGCGCGTCCGACTCGGCGTATCGGCTGGGACGCAGATAGGTGATCCGTTCAAGCGGATCGGCGGCGACCTGCTCCGTCGAGACCGGCCCCGGGCTGTGTCCGTCCGGGACGGACGCCCGATAGTCGACGACCAGCGACCCCGGGGCAACGTCGCGCAGGACGTGCAGCCGCGTCCCGTGCGGGGCGGTGACCTCCACCACCTCCAGCGGGACGCCGTCGAGGGTCACCTGGAGCGTCTCCTCGACGCCTCCGTAGGCGACCGCGACGCTGAGGACGATCTCGGCCACGGCGGTGACCTCGGCCTCCAGATGCGAGGAGACATGGGTGAGGGGCTGGGACATGGGGGACCTCTCCGAACGGGCGACGAGCGAACGGGGGGTGGGTCAGTCCTCGACGCGGTGCACGTCGACGCTCACGGTCAGCGAGCTCGTCGTCCCCTCGGTGAAGATGACCCCCTTGAGCGGGGTGACGTCACGATAGTCCCGCCCCCAGGCGGTGGTGACGTAGCGTCCATCGGCGACGCAGTCGTTGGTGGGATCCAGGTCCAGCCAGGTGCCGTCGGGCAGGCCCACGGACGCCCATGCGTGGGTCGCGTCCGCCCCGCGGAGCTTCGGACGCCCGGGCGGCGGCTGCGTTTCCAGGTAGCCGCTGACGTAGCGGGCGGGTAGTCCGACGGCCCGCAGGCAGCCGATGGCCAGGTGCGCGAAGTCCTGGCACACGCCTGCCTTCAGTTCGAGCAGTTCCGCCAGCGACGTCCTCACGTTGGTGACCCCGCTGGCGTAGGTGAAGTCGGTGTAGATGCCCGTGATCAGCCGATCCAGCGACACACCCAAGGGCGCATCGGGCGGGAGCGCGGCCAGGGCGCGTTCCCGCAGCCCGCCGGTGGCCCGGATGAGCGCCGAGGGCAGCAGGTAGGCGGCCCCCAGCGTCGGGTCGCCCGGCGGCGGCACGGCGGCCGCCTCGGCGACGGTCCAGCGGTCGAGCGCGCTCAGGTCGGGCGTGACGGCGTCCACCTGCACGAGGCTGGTCTTGGCGACCTCCAGGCGGCGGTGCGGCTGCTGGATCTCCACGTAGTGGCTGGCGTTTCCGAACAGGTCTGTGTGCTCGCTGAGCAGGCCGGGTTCGGGCGATACCCGGATGCGATGCTCGAGGACGCGTTGGGTGCCGGTGTCGCGGGGACGCAGACAGGCCCGTCCGTAGCTGGCCCGCACGTCGGAGGTGTAGTCGTAGGCGGTCACATGCTCCACCTCGTAGCGGCGCCGCTCGAAATGCTGCGGGTCGAGGGGTTTCATCGCCGCTCCTCGAAGCTGTGCTGCGGGGCCCGATGCGGGAAGCAGGCCGCCTCGACGCTCCCGGACACCGTCCGTAGTTGCGCCTCCAGTTCCTCCAGGAAGGACGCCAATGCGTCCGGGGCCAGGGCGAGCGCGGTGGCGTCCGCCCCGGCGAGCCCCAGTGTCGGGACGCGCAGCGCGGCCAGGGGCTCCGGCGAGGGCGCGTGCCGCAGGTCGTCGTGGAGCCGGTCGAGCTGGTAGGCCACCGAGCGCGGGTTGGTCTCGTCCAGCAGGAGCAGCTCCAGCGCCGTCGCGAGCGGGGTGCGGCTCCGGCCGCCCTCCGCGCGGCGCCTCCGGTACGACAGCAGGCTCTCCCGGGCCCGCAGGGTCGCCTCCCGCACCAGCGAGGCACCCCGGGTCGACGCGGCGGGCAACGTCCGGCGCAGCACCCGCACCGTTTCCTGGGCGCGCTCAACGCGGCGGCCGGCGTCGTGGAACGCCCAGCTGGCATCCCGCACGAGCCCCTCCGCGCTCATCCCCGACAGCGCCAGGCATGCCTCGATGACCGCGGCGAGGACCCCGGGCAGGTCCTCGTCGGTCGCGTTGCCCGGCACCAGCGTGCGCTGCAGGCGGCTGAGCACCAGCCAGGCGTCCAACGACAGCAGTTCGCGGACGCGCGATGCCGCTTGGTTGGCGCGCGCCGCCGAGAACCGGACGCTGCCGTGGCGTCCCGGCTCGAACACCAGGTCGCGCAGGTGCCGGACCGGGTCGTCGCCGACCGGGGCAACGGCCGTGTCCGGACCGTGCGTGCGGCCCCGGTAGCGCTGCACGGACGTCACCGCGTCGACCGCACCGAGCATCGCCACCATGGCGGTGTGGCCGATGGTCCCCGGCCGGGTGAGGTGGTCCTCGACCAGGTCGTCGGCGACCAGCAGAAGCCGGGCCGTCGACTCGGCCCGCTCCACGTAGCGCCCGAACCAGTACAGGTCCTCGGCGGCTCGCGGGGGCAACGGCACCGGGCCCACGGTCGCCGCGGCGACCTCGATGCGGTCCCGGTCGCGCTTCCCGGCGGGGGCCTCGGCGCGATCGGCGTCCCCGTCCAGGACCCAGACGTCCTTGGCGACGGCGTCGGCGAGCGAGGGGACGCGGCGGGCGTCGTCCTGGGCCGCGAACCGGGCCAGCCCGCCAGGCATCACGGTGGCGCCATTCACCCCGGTGAGGGTGAAGGTGCGCAGCAGTCCCGCCCGGGCGGCCGTGCCGGGCGTCCCGACGAGTTCCACGTCCCAGGGAGGCAGGACCTCCTGGGCGCACCACGCCCACGGCTCCGACTCGACGCGGGCCCACAGCGCGGCGCGCTCGTCGCGGGTCAGCTCGGCGGTGAACACCCGACCGCGACCGGGGAGCGACGCCAGGGGGGCGAGCACGATGTCATCGAGGTGGTCGGCGGCGTGTCGGCGTCCGGCGTCCTCGCCGCACCACCAGGTGCGGGCCGACGGCAGCAGCAGGTCCTCATCCAGGAGGGCACGGGAGATCGCGGGCAGGAAGGCGCCGAGCGCCGGGTTCTCCAGCACCCCCGCCCCCACCGGGTTCACCACGCGGACGTTCCCGCGCCGGGTGGCCTCCACGAGGCCGGGAATGCCTGCGTCCGAGCCGGGAGCCAGGTCCAGCGGGTCGGCGCGGCGAGCGTCCACCCGCCGCACCAGGACGTCGACGGGCTCGTCACGGCCGGTGGTGGTGAGCCACAGCCGACCCCCGCGCAGGGCCAGGTCGTCGGCGACGACCACAGGGAACCCGAGCAGGGTCGCGGCGAACATCTCGTCGAACGCGGCCTCTTCCTCCTCCGGTGAGCGCAGCATGACGACGCGGGGGGCCTCCGACGCGGTGGCCCCCAGTTCGAGCAGCCCCGAGCGGAGGGCGTCGAAGTAGCCGCGCAGCCGGCGCAACGGCGTCGCCCGGTGCACGGGAGCCAGCGCGCGGGCGATCACGCGGCGGATCGCCATCGCGTAGCCGGCACCCAACGGACGCTGGGTGCGGTCGGCCAGGACCCGCCACTGCCCGTCGGCGTCCTTGCCGAGGTCGGCGGCGGTGGTCAGGAGCGCGCCCCGGGTGGGGATCCCGGCCGCCGCCGCGAAGAACCCGGGATGCCCGACGACGATCTGCGGCGGCACCAGGCCCCGCGTGACGAGTGCGCGGGGGCCGTACAGGTCGGCCAGGACGAGATCCAGGAGCGTCGCCCGCTGCGCCAACGCCCGTTCCAGTCCCGCCCATTCGACGGCGCCGAGGATCAGCGGGCCGGGATCGACGCGCAGCGGACGCAGGCGGCCGTCGGCGTCCGACCCGGCGACGATCCCGTCACCCTCGATCATCCCGGCGACGGCCGACACGCGCTGACGGAGTTCACCCGGGGTCAGACCGGGCACGGAGGCTGCGGCGTTCATCGGCCCCGAGCCTAGGGGCTCGACACCAGGTGGAACCGAATCGAAACACGTCGGAAACGGTCACCGGATAGTTTCGGCCCCATGAGCCCCTGGTTCGACGGCTACCCCCTCCGCCCGGACTCGTTCGACGAAGTGTTCTTCGCGGACGGGTCGCCCCGCCCCGCCGCCGCGGGCGTCGTCGAGGCCCTCGGCCAGCTCGATCCGGCCGAGCTGAGGACGCGGGTGGAGTTCCTGCGCCGCACCTACGTGGATCAGGGCGTCACCTTCGACCTGGGCGGACGCGAGACGCCGTTTCCGCTCGACATCGTCCCGCGGCTCGTGCAGGCCGCCGAGTGGGCGGTCGTCGAGGCGGGCGTCAAGCAGCGTGTGCTGGCGCTGGAACGCTTCCTCGACGATGTGTACGGCGAGGGCCGCGTGTTCACCGATGGCGTCATGCCTCGCAAGGTCGTCACCACCTCCCACCATTTCCACCGGGCCGCGCACGGCATCACCCCGCCCAACGGCGTCCGCGTCCACGTCGCCGGGGTCGACCTGATCCGCGATCCCCAGGGCGACTTCCGCGTCCTGGAGGACAACGTGCGGGTGCCCTCCGGCGTCTCCTACGTCATCTCCAACCGTCGCGCCTTGTCAGCAGCGCTTCCCGAGGTCGCGGCCCTGCATCAGCTCCGCTCCGTGCAGGAGTATCCGCTGCGGCTGCGGGCCGCGCTGACGGCGTGTGCGCCCCGCGGGGTGGCCGACCCCAACGTGGTCGTCCTGACCCCGGGCGTGTTCAACTCCGCCTACTACGAGCACGCCTTGCTGGCGCGGATGATGGGCTGCGAACTCGTCGAGGGCCGCGACCTGGTGTGTCAGAACGGCTACGTGTCCGTGCGCACCACCCAGGGGCTGCGTCCGGTGCACGTCATCTACCGCCGCGTCGACGACGAGTTCCTCGACCCGGCCACCTTCCGCTCGGATTCGCTCCTGGGCGTCGCCGGGCTGATGAACGCGGCGCGCCGCGGCAACGTCACCCTCGCGAACGCCGTCGGCAACGGCGTCGCCGACGACAAACTCGTCTACACCTACGTGCCCGACCTGATCCGGTACTACCTGGGTGAGGAGCCGGTCATCCGGGGCGTCGACACGTGGCGGCTCGAAGAGGACGCCCACCGCGAAGAGGTCCTCGACCGGATGGACGAACTGGTTATCAAGCCCGTCGACGGGTCCGGCGGCAAGGGCATCGTGATCGGGCCCGCCGCGTCCCCGCAGGAGATCGCGGCGCTGCGTGCCCGGATCGAGGTCGACCCGCGCGGCTGGATCGCCCAGCCGGTGGTGCAACTGTCGACGGTGCCGACGATGATCAACGACAAGCTCGTCCCTCGCCACGTGGACCTGCGTCCGTTCGCGGTCAATGACGGCAGCGGGGTCTGGGTGCTTCCCGGAGGCCTGACCCGGGTTGCCCTTCCGGAGGGTGAGCTGATCGTGAACTCCAGTCAGGGCGGCGGGTCGAAGGACACCTGGGTGCTGGCCGACACGTCGGAGTACCCCCACGAGGAGATCCCCGAGGCGAGCATCCATCCGGTCGCGATGGCGATGCAGCGGCGCGAGGACGTCCGCATCCGGCCGCCGCAGTCCCAGCAGGAGCAACAGCAACAGGCCGCCGTGGCGGCGCGGGAGGGGGTGGCGACGTGCTGAGCCGGATCGCGGAATCGCTGTACTGGATCGGCCGATACGTGGAACGGGCCGAGGACACCTCCCGCATCCTCGACGTGTACCTGCAGTTGCTGGTCGAGGATCCATCCGTGGACACGCAGCTCTCCACCGCCACCCTGTACGCCGTCCTGGGCATGGAGCCGCCCAGCGGGCCGGTCACCTCCGACGAGGTGCTGCGCACCTTCCAGTACCACCCGACCGCCCCCTGCTCGGTCCTGGCCTCCCTCGGCGGAGGACGCGAGTCCGCACGGCGGGCCCGCGAAACCGTCCCCCCGGAGATGTGGGAGAGCCTCAACACCACCTGGAACGCCGTGCGTGCCGACGAACTGCGACGACGGCGTCCGCTCGCCGCCCTGGCGTTCGTCCGAGATCGCTGCGTCCTGATCTCGGGGATCGCCGACACGACGATGAGTCACGACGACGGCTGGCAGTTCCTGCAGCTGGGGCGCCAACTGGAGCGGGTCGACATGATCGCCCGGCTGCTGCTGTGGGTGTCGGCGAACCGGCGTTCGGTGAGCGCCTGGAACAACGCGCTGCGGGCCAGCGGGGCGCTCCACGCCTACCGGCGCACCCACGGGGCGGCGACGCTGGGCCACGACGCCGCCGAGTTCCTGCTGTTGGATCGGTTGTTCCCCCGGTCCGTCGTCCACTCGCTGAGCATGGCCGAAGAGGCGCTCACCGAACTGGAGCCGGGTTCGCGACGCAGCGGGTTCCCCAGCGAAGGCCTGCGGCTGCTGGGCCGGGCGCGAGCCGAGCTGGAGTATCAAAGCTTGTCGGAGGTGCTGTCGGAGTTGCCCGAACGGCTGAGACAGTTGCAGCAGGTGTGCGTCGATGTCGACGCGGCCATCGCGCACCGCTACTTCGTCGGGGCGGCGACGCCGGTGTGGAGCGGGGGTGTGGCATGACGTCCTCGACGCTGCGGGTGGTCCACTCGACCGGGTACCGCTACGACGGTGGGGCGACGTCCTCGTTCAACGAAGTGCGGATGACGCCCCTGTCCGACGGCAGCCAGGTCGTGCTGCACACCCGACTCGACGTCAGCCCGACCGCCTGGACGCATGCGTACACCGACTACTGGGGCACAGCCGTCACCAGTTTCGAGGTGCATGAGTTGCACGATCAGTTGCGGGTGGTGTCGACGAGCACCGTGGACGTCAATCGCGGTAGCGACGGGGACCGGTCGGCGTCCTGGGCGACGCTGCGCACCCCGCAGTTGCTCAGCGACTTCGCCGAGTTCCTCGAGTGCCGCCGCCTGGTGGCGCCCCATCCGGATCTCGCCGCGACGATGGCGGACCTCGCCGGCCGAGCCGCCACGCCGGAGGTTCTGGTGGCGTCCGCACGGGCGCTCATCGCCGAGCGGATCGCGTACGTTCCGGGCGTGACGAGCGTCTCCACGACGGCCGATGAGGTGTGGAGCAAGGGCGCCGGCGTGTGTCAGGACCTCTCCCACCTGACCATCGGCGCGCTGCGCGTCGCCGGGGTACCGGCCCGCTACGTGTCCGGCTACCTGATGACGGATGAGGGCCAGGGCATCGACGAGCCGGTGACCGGCCAGTCCCACGCGTGGATCGAATACTGGGCGGGCAGTTGGGTGCCGCTGGATCCGACCAACTCGGGCATCGTGCGCAACGATCACGTCGTCGTCGGCCGCGGCCGCGACTACTCCGACGTCCCGCCCATGCGCGGCATCTTCACCGGAGGTCCGGCGGTGGGCATGTACGTCGAGGTCTCCATGACCCGGATGCGCTGACCGATCGCCACGCCCAGGATCCGAGGAGCACAGCATGGATGACCGGACGCGGGGGCTGCAACGGCTGAGCGCGGCACGCACGACGTTCGACCTCGTGGACGCCCTCTGGGACTTGCGCGACAGCGCCCACGACTCGCCGCAGAAGTGGAGCACCTTCAGCCCCGAGGAGTTCCTCCAGGGGATGACCGCCCACCTGGACGACCTGCCCGACGTCGACGCCGACACGATCTCGGTCGCAGACCTGGCGGCGGCCTTGGTGCGGTCACTCACACCCCGGACCGACCCCGCCGAGGACTGAGGCTACGCCCGCCGAGGACTGAGGTTGGGTCCGCCGAGGACTCGGGTTGGTCCGCCGAGGACTGAGCCTCCCGTCGCCGAGGACCGTGGAGCGGCCCAACCACGTGCGGGTTCGCGCGCCTCGAAGGGCGCACACGTCAGAGCCCGGCGTCCCTGGTCTTCTACGCTGTGGACATGGCGATTTCACGGGATGTGCTCATCGAGATTCTGGCGCAGGCAGACCCTGTCGGGTTGGTTGCTGCGGGGGGCCCGCGGGATGAGTACGCATCGGAAGCCGACGAAATCCTCGGGCTGCAGGGCGTCCCGCAACTCACCGAGATCACCGGGGTGTTCGCTGTCTCGTTCAGCGATCCGGGGGCCTGCCCACGTGAGACGGCACGCTGGATCGTCGAGGAGATGCAACGCCACGGTCATCACGACTGAACCGAGCGTCCCGGGCCCGTCGTCCTGGGTTCTGGGGCGGCGGAGCGCCAGATCAACGGCCCCCACCATGCAGCCCGTCAGTCCTCGACGATCTCAGCCTCAGTCGTCGGC
>NZ_DAIOIA010000009.1:0-47466 GCF_036744435.1 Propioniciclava sp.
AGCAGGTCCAGGTCGGCGAGCACGGCGGCCGGTTCCCAGAAGGCGCCCACCAGGTTCTTCCCCGCGTCCAGGTTGATGCCCGTCTTCCCTCCCACCGCGGCGTCCACCATCGCCAGCAAGGTGGTGGGCACGGAGATGTAGCGCACCCCGCGCAGCCAGGTCGCCGCGACGAAGCCGGCCAGGTCGGTCGTCGCGCCCCCACCGAACCCCACCACCGCATCGCTGCGGGTGAACCCGGCGCCCGCCAGGGCGTCCCAGCAGTCAGCGAGGAAACCGGCCGTCTTCGCTCGTTCCCCAGGCGGCGCGCACAGCAAGAGGACCTCGGCGTCGATGGCCCGGGCCAACGCCTCCGCCCGGTCGGTGAGTTCGACGGGGTGCAGGAGCGCGACGCGGGCGCAGTCGTCCACCAGCCCGGGAAGCAGCGTGGTGGCGCCGTGGCCGACGGTGACGTCGTAGGCGCGTTCGGCGGCGACCCGGACGGTGTCGAGAGTGGGACTCATGCTTCCTCCAGTGCGGCGGCGATGGCGTCGGCGAGCGCGTCGGGTTCGCGTCCGTTCGTGTCGATCGCCACGGTGGCCAGCGAGCGATACACGGGGGTACGGGCGTTGAGCAGCGCGATCAGCGTGGCACGTACCCCCTGGCCGGCCAGCAGGGGACGCCCCTGGTCGAGCCCGATCCGGGCGACCGCGTGGTGCGCGTCCACCTGCAGCCAGACCGTGGCGACGTCACCGAGCGCGGTGGCGATGCGCGGGGTGAGCGGGGCACCGCCGCCGAGGCTGACCACGCCGGGCTGCGCCAGCAACTCGACGGTGACGGCGGCCTCGATCGCACGGAAGGCGTCTTCGCCGTCGTCGGCGAAGATGTCGCGGATGGCGCGCCCCTGACGCTGCTCGATCACGGTGTCGACGTCGACGAACGGCCCGCCGAGCCTCTCGGCCAACAGTGGCCCCAGCGTCGATTTGCCGCTGCCGGGGGCGCCGATGAGGGCGATTGTTCTCACGCGAGCCGCCGGGCCGCCAGCCGGTCGAGGTAGGAACGGTGGTTGCGGGAGGTCTCCCCCACCGAGTCACCGCCGAACTTCTCCAGCATCAACTCCGCGACGACCAACGCCACCATCGCCTCGGCGACGACGCCGGCAGCAGGGACCGCACAGACGTCCGAGCGCTGATGGTGGGCTGCGGCCGGCTCCAAGGTGGTGGTGTCGACGGTGCGCAGCGCACGCGGCACGGTGGCGATCGGCTTCATCGCGGCGCGAACCCGCAGCACCTCGCCGGTGCTCATGCCGCCCTCGGTTCCGCCCGACCGGTTCGACACCCGGGCGATGTGCTCGCCCTCGAGGACCATCTCGTCGTGGGCCGCGGACCCGCGCGTGCGGGCGAGCGCGAACCCGTCACCGACCTCGACACCCTTGATGGCCTGAATGCCCATCAGGGCGCCCGCGAGCCGCGCGTCCAGGCGGGTGTCGCCTTGGGAGTGGGACCCGATCCCGGGGGGCATGCCGGTGACCACGACCTCCACGACACCACCGAGGGTGTCCCCGGACGCCTTCGCGTCATCGATCTCGGCCAGCATCCGAGCCGACGCCTCGGCGTCGAAGCAGCGCACCGGATCGGCATCGATCGCATCGCGGTCGGCGGCCGTCGGGACCGTCGCGCCCCGGCTGGCCACGGGGCCGATCTCGACGACGTGGCTGACGACGCCGATTCCGTAGGCCTGCTCCAAGAAATTGGTGGCGACCCGGCCCAGCGCCACCCGCGCCGCGGTCTCGCGAGCCGACGCACGTTCCAGGATCGGACGGGCCTCGTCCCAGTCGTACTTCTGCATGCCGGCCAGGTCCGCGTGCCCGGGACGCGGCCGCGTGAGAGCGGCGTTGCGCGCCTGGGCCGCGAGCACCTGCGCGTCTACCGGGTCGGGGGCCATCACAGTTTCCCACTTGGGCCACTCGGTGTTCGCAATCATGATCGCGAGGGGGGAGCCGAGGGTCTCGCCATGGCGGACCCCCGTCAGCAACGTCACCTCGTCGACCTCGAACTTCATCCGGGCGCCCCGGCCCACCCCCAAGCGACGACGGCGCAGCGCGTCGGCGATGTCGGCGGTGGTGACGGACACGTGGGACGGGATCCCCTCGAGGGTGGCGACCAGCGCCCGCCCATGAGACTCCCCCGCCGTCAGGTAACGCAGCATGTCCGCAACTTTGCCACAGGGCTCTGCGACCACCGCACCGGGGGCGAGGTACGGACGCCCCTCAGCGTCGGCTCAGCACTTGTCTGAGGTCTTGCAGAACTCCTGGAACTGCGCAACCGCCTTCAGGTGCTGGTCGTAGGTGTCACTGAACACCGTCTCGCCGGTGTCGAGGTTCACCACCACGAAGAACAGCCAGTTGCCGTCCGCCGGGGCCACCGCAGCCTGCATGGCGTCCTCCGACGGTGAACTGATCGGCGTCGGAGGAAGCTTGCCCGCGTTCTTGTCCAGGTACGTGTTGTACGGGGAATCGAGCTTGCGCTCCTCGGGCGTGGTGGTCACGCGGCCGGTGATGTTGTTGGCGTACGCGACAGTCGCATCCGACTGCAGGGCCTGGCCCTTGGCGAGTCGGTTGTAGAACACCCGCGCCACCTTCTGCCGATCCTCGGTGGTGGTGGCCTCCCGCTCGACCAGACTGGCCATCACCAGCGCGCTGTGGGGATCCTTCGCCGGAGAGTTGGTGGCCTGCGTCACCCAGTCGTTGCGTTCCAGCACATTGTTGAAGTTGTCCACGGTCATCTTCATGGTGCCCTCGGCCGTGGGCGTGCTGCCCAACTCGTAGGTGTCGGGGAACAGGAAGCCGTCCACGTTCCCGTTCGCCCAGGTCGGCAACCCGAGGTTGCCCGGCGACTTCGCGATCGCCTGGAACTCCTCCACGGGCAGCTTCGTCGCGGCGGCCATCGCCGCCAACTGCTCGCTGGTGCGCTGCCCCTCCCGCAATTGCATGGTGTTGCGGACGAGATTGTTGGAATCCAGCAAGGCATCGAAGGCGGCGATGACCGACATCTGCGTCTTCATGTTGTACCGGCCCGCCTGCACACGCGAGGACTCATCGGGACGCGACTGCGCGTAGCGGCGGAACGAGTCGGCCGACTTCACGACGTCCTTCTCCTCCAGCAGCTTGCCGACCGCCGTCATCGTCGCGCCGCGCGGGATCTCCACCTGGATCGGATCGACGCCCGCTCCGATGTAGTCGTCCTTGGTACGAAACGACATCCAGGCGTCCCACGCCTTGCCGCCAACGAACCAGATCCCGCCGAACACGATGACCAGGGCCAGCACGACGGCGACCCAGCCCTTGGTGCGATGCTTGACCTCGGCGACATCCCATTCGCCGGTCTCGGGATCCCGAAGCCGGGGCTCGCGCGCGCGTCGAGGTTTCATCGGTGATTCCTTCCATCGATCCGCTCGCCGACGCGGGCGTTCGCCACCCGTTCGCCGTCAAGCGCCTGATTCAAGATTGCCACGGCGGCAGCCTGGTCGATCACGGCCCGCTGGGTCCGGCTGGAGCGGCCGGCATCATGCAGTTGCCGGGTGGCCGTCACCGTCGTGAGCCGCTCGTCGATCAGCCGTACCTCCAGTTCTGGGAAGAGCCGCGCGACCAGCTCGGCGCCGTCGCGGGCCATGGCCGCCGCTTCGCCTTCTGCCCCGCGCAGGTGCCGGGGCAGCCCCACGTAGGCGGCCACCGGGTCATATTCGGCGACCACAGCACGCAGACGTTCGGTCACGATCCGCCGGTCGGAGGCCGGTGTGATGGTCTCGACCGGGTAGGCGAGCACCCCGGCAGCGTCGCACGCGGCCACGCCAATGCGGGCCTTGCCCCAGTCCAACCCGAGCCGAACGCCGTAGGTGCCGTCGGTCATGACTGCGGCAGCGCCGCCCGGATCGCGGCCAGGGCCTCCTCGGCACGCGAGGCATCCGTGCCGCCGCCCTGGGCCAGGTCGTCCTTGCCGCCGCCCTTGCCGCCCAGCTGAGCCGCACCGACGCCGACCAGACGCCCGGCCGCCACCCCGCGTTCCCGCGCCGGCGCGGTCGTCGCGACGAGGAGGACCGGCTTGGCCTGCCCCCCGACCAGTGCGATGACGGCGGCCTGCGCTGCGAGCTTGTCCCGCAGGCCGATGGCGACGGTACGCACGTCCCCGGCAGAGACGCCGGGCAACGTGGCTGCGACGAAGGTCACCCCGCCCACCTGAACCGCATGGGCCACCAGGGCATCGAGATTGCCGAGGAGTTCCCGTTGGCGCAGGTCGGCGATCTGCTTCTCGGCGGCCTTCAGCTGCCCCAGCAGCCTCTCGACCCGGTCGACCAACTGATCTGGTTGTGTCTTCAGCGTGTCGGCCAGTGTGCTCACCAGTGCGCGCTCGCTGGCGAACTGCGTGAAGGCGTCGGTGCTGACCAGCGCCTCCACCCGGCGGATCCCCGATCCGACCGAGCCTTCGCCGATGAGGTCGACCAGACCGATCTGGGCAGTGCTGCGCACGTGCGTCCCGCCGCACAGTTCCCGCGACCACGCCCCGTTGAGCTCCACCATCCGGACCACGTCGCCGTACTTCTCGCCGAACATGGCCTGGGCGCCGAGCGCCTTGGCCTGCGCCAACGGCATCTCGGTGGCGGTCACGCCGAAGTCGTCGCGCACCGCCTCGTTCACGATGCCCTCCAGCTCGGAGCGCATCGTGGGGCTGAGCGCCTCGTGCGCGTTGAAGTCGAAGCGCAGGTACCCGGGCTTGTTGTAGGAGCCCGCCTGGTGGGTCGCAGCACCGAGCAGTTGCCGCAGCGCGGCATTGACCACGTGGGTCGCGGTGTGCGCCTGCGAGGCCCCGAAGCGGGCGCCGGGATCGACCTCCGCGCGGATCTCGGCGCCGGTGACCAGCTCACCTTCGTTCACCACCGCCTTGTGCACCACCAGACCCTGGACCGGACGCTGCACGTCCAGCACCTCGAGCTGGAGGCCCGGCGCGGTGAGGACGCCCGCGTCGGCGTCCTGTCCGCCGGCCTCGGCATAGAACGGGGTCTCGTCGAGGATGACCTCCACGACATCGCCGGGAAGCGCGTTCGTCACGAGCTGCCCGTTGGCCACGATCCCGCGCACCCGGCTGGTGACGTCCAGGTCGGTGTAGCCGAGGAACGGCGTCTCCCCGGCATCGCGCAGGGTGCGGTAGGCGGCCGTGTTGACGGTGCCGCCCTTCTTCGCTCGGGCGTCGGCCTTGGCCCGGGCCTTCTGCTCCCCCATCAGCCGGGTGAACTCGGCGCGATCGACTGCCAAACCGGCCTCTGCCGCCATCTCGAGGGTCAGGTCGATCGGGAAGCCGTAGGTGTCGTGCAGTTGGAAGGCCTGGTCGCCCCCCAGTTCACTCGCCCCCGCCTCCTTGGCCTGGGTCACCGCGACGTCGAAGATCTGCGTCCCCGCGGCCAGCGTCCGGCGGAAGGACTCCTCTTCGGCGTACGCCGACGACGAGGTGCGCGCCCACTCGGTCGCGATCTCCGGGTAGGACTCCTCCATCAGCGCCTTGCTGACCGGAAGCAACTCGGGCAGGACCGGGTCGTGGACGCCGAGCAGCCGCATGGCACGGACGCTGCGGCGCAGCAGGCGACGCAGCACATACCCGCGCGCCTCGTTCCCGGGGGTGACGCCGTCGGTCATCAGCATGAGGCCGGAGCGGACGTGGTCGGCGACCACCCGCATCCGGACGTCGTCGTCGTGATCGGCGCCATAGCGCTTCCCGGACAGCTCGGCGGCCTTCTCGATCACGGGGAAGATCTGGTCGATCTCGTAGAGGTTGTCCTTGCCCTGCATCAGGTAGGCGACGCGCTCGAGCCCCATGCCGGTGTCGATGTTCGGCTTCGGCAGCGGGCGCAACACGTCGAAGTCGTCCTTGGCGCGCACCGCGGAGAGCTCCTGCTGCATGAAGACCAGGTTCCAGATCTCCAGGAAGCGATCTTCGTCGACGGCGGGACCACCCTCGGGCCCGAAGGCGGGACCGCGGTCGATGTAGATCTCCGAGCAGGGTCCCCCCGGACCGGGGACGCCCATGTTCCAGTAGTTGTCCTTGAGGTCCCTCAACTGGATGCGGTCGGCCGGCAGCCCCATCTGCTTCCACAACTCGATGGCTTCCACGTCACCGTCGGGGAAGTCCGGGTGGTAACCCGGGCCCAGGACGGTGACCCAGACCTTGTCCCCGTCGAAGCCGAGGCCGCCGGACTCCTGCGACCCGGTGATGAGTCCCCAGGCATGCCGGATGGCACCTTCCTTGAAGTACTCGCCGAAGCTGAAGTTGCCGTTCATCTGGAAGAACGTGCCGTGCCGCGTGGTCTTGCCGACCTCCTCGATGTCGAGGGTGCGGACGCACTTTTGGCAGCTCGTGGCCGTGGGGAAGGGCGGGGTTTCCGCGCCGGTGAAGTAGGGCTTGAAGGGCACCATGCCTGCGTTGACGAACAGCAGGGTGGGGTCGTTGTAGACCAGGGACGCTGAGGGCACCAGGGTGTGCCCGGCGCGTACGAAGTGGTCGAGGAACCGGCGCCGGATCTCAGCGGTCTTCATGGCAGTTGTCTTCTTTCGTCCTTGGTCAGCAGGGCGGTCAGCTCGGACTGTTTCGCAGCCCGGGCCGCCGAATAGGAGGCGGCGAAGTCGTCGACCCAGACCTTGGCCTGTTCGGCCGCGCCCTCGGCCTTGCGCTCCAACTCCTCCGCCATCCCTGCCGGTGTCAGTCGTCGATAATACTGCCGCCCCTTCAGGGCGACGAACGCAGAGGCAGCGACCCCTGCGAGGAACCAGAAGGTGCGGCTCATCGCGACCCGCTCAGCTTGCCGGCCAGCGCGACCCGGAAGCCGTGCAGCGCGGACGCCAGCGCGATGAGCGGGCGTCCGAAGGCGGCCAGCCAGATCGAGGACAGCGTGGCGGTGTTCTCCACCACCATCGATGCGTGCCCGCTCACCTTGGCCACGTCGGCGGTCACCTTCTCGACCTCCGAGGTGACGCCGCCCAAGCGATCCAGTCCGGCGTTGGCGGCTTCCACGGTCTCGTGCAGTTCGCTCAGGATCGGGGCGGTGGCGGAGTTGACGTCCTTGACCGCACCGATCAGTTCGTCCAGCAGTTTGCTGAGCTTGAGCAGCGGAACCACACACATGCCGACCAGGAGGACGAACGCGAACGCGGCGATCAGCCCGGCGATCTCTCCGACAGTCATGCCGCGAGCCTAGTGCAGCGTCGTGGTGGCGGGGTGATCGTGCCGCTATCCCGGGGCGGGATGGTCCAACCGGGCGACCGGGCGGTCCCCACGCGGTCCGAAGAGGTGGAGCAACTCGACGGTGCCCTGGCCCGCCGGGCCGAACCAGTGCGGGGTCGTCGAGGCGAACTGGGCGGTCTCGCCCGGGGAGAGGAGGTGCTCCTCCTCCCCGAGCAGGAGCCGCAACGTGCCGGCGAGCACGTACAGCCAGGCGTGCCCTGCATGGGTGATGAGCTTCGGTTCCCGGGGCCCGAGCACGTGTTTGAACACCTGGACCCGGCCCGGGTACTGGGTCAGCGGCACCACCACGCCGCCGGAGGCCACGGCGTGCGGCACCAGGTTGATGCGAGGGTCGCCGATCGCCGGGGCGGCGACGAGGCGGTCCAGGGGCACCTGGTAGGCGCGCGCGAGCGGAATCAACGCATCGAGGGTGGGGCGGCGGTGGCCGGTCTCCAGCCGCGAGATCGCGCTCGCCGACAGCCCCGTCTGCCCGGCCACCACCTCCAGGGTGAGCCCGCGCGTCACCCTGGCCGCGCGCAACCGCGGCCCGATCGCCGCCAGCAACTGGGTGAGTTCGGTGTCCACACCCTCATGTTTGCAGAATCCGCAAATCTCCTGGGGCCGACGGTCCCGCTCCTTAACGATGGTCAGCAGCAATCCCCGCGGCGACAGGAGAACCATGCACCGGCCCTATCCAACCCTCACCAGCGTGCCGAAGCGATCACCCGGGCGTCACCGGTGCTGCCTGACGACGGCCGAGGGCACGCGATGAGGGCGCTCCTGCTGGGCGCGCGGGGAGCGGTCGGCACCGTGATCCGTCGCGAACTCCACCGCGCCGGCCACGAAGTCACGGCGGCGAGCCGCACAGCGCCGGGCGCCGCTGGCGTAGACCTCACGGGAGATCTCGCCCCGCTGGCGGGCCTCGCCGCCGAACACCATGTTGTCGTCAACGCCTCAGGCGTCGAACGGGCCGACTTGGCCGCGCACACCGGCCCGACACCGCTGGTCGAAATCTCGGCCACCGGCGCGTATCTGGCTCACCTGCGCGCGCGAGCCCGCGGCCCCGTCGTGCTCGGAGCGGGGCTGGCGCCGGGGCTCAGTACGGTGCTGGTCACCTCACTGAAGGCTCAGCCCGGGGACGACGTAGACGTGTTCGTCATGTTGGGCAGTGGGGAGCAGCACGGCCCGTCCGCGGTCGCCTGGACCGCGTCCCTCATCGGCACCGACCTTCACCATCCCCCCGAGGATGTGCCGGTCCGGAACCTCGCCGAGAGCCGCCGCGAGGTCGGTCCCGACGGGCGCACCCGCCGCTACCTGCGAGCCGATTTCCCCGACCATCTCCTCCTCTCGGGCCGAGGTGGGGCCGTCATCCGGTCATATCTCACGCTCAGTTCCGCGCCCATGACCGCGGCGCTCGGCCTGATCGGACGCCTCCCCGCCCTGAGGGGCGTCCTGACGCACGCGCCGCACCTCGGCTCGCAGGAGTGGCATCTCGTAGCGCGCAACCGTCGTTCGGGCGAACGGCGGGAGGCGAGCGGCTCGGGTCAGTCGGAGGCGACCGGGCGGCTCACGGCAGCGGCTGCGATGCGGGCGGACGAGGCCCCGGACTTCGGTGCCGTGACGATGTCCGCGCTCCTCACCCTCGAGGAGGCTCTGACCGTGCTGCGGTAGCCACCGCGTACCGCTCACTCCTGGCCGGAGGACTCCTCGCGGCCCAGCAGCGACCTGATCGCCGTCAGCCGTTCGGTGAGCTGCGCCTCGTTGCCGTGCTGGGTGGGCTCGTAGTAGCGGGCCGCGGCGAGTTCGTCGGGCAGGTACTGCTGGGCCGACACTCCGTGGGGATAGTCGTGGGAATAGAGGTACCCCTGCCCGTGCCCCAGCTTTTCGGCCCCCGCGTAGTGCGCGTCGCGCAGGTGCGCCGGGACGGTCCCCGACTTCCCGGCGGCCACGTCCGCCTTGGCCGCGGCAATGGCCCGGTACACGGCATTCGACTTCGGGGCGGTGGCACAGGCCACGGTCGCGTGGGCGAGTGTCAACTCGGCCTCGGGCAGCCCGATCAGCTGCACCGCCTGCGCGGCAGCGATACACGTCTGCAGCACCGACGGCGCCGCCATGCCGATGTCCTCACTGGCCGAGATGATCAGCCTGCGCGCGATGAATCGGGGGTCCTCGCCGCCGGCCAGCATGCGCGCCAGGTAGTGCAGGGCGGCGTCCACGTCGGAACCGCGCACCGACTTGATGAACGCGCTGATCACGTCGTAGTGCTGGTCCCCGTCGCGGTCATAGCGCAGCGCGGCGCGGTCCACGGCCAGTTCCACCGCCTCCGGTCCGATCACCACGCTCCCCAGGGCGGACGCGGACGCGGCCGCCTCCTCGAGGTAGGTGAGGCTGCGCCGTGCGTCGCCGCCAGCCAGGCGCACCAGCGTCGCCCGCGCGTCGGCGTCCAGGGTGTAGTGGCCGCCCTCCGGCGTGCGCAGCCCGCGGTCGTCGATCAGGGCACGGTCGAGCAGCGCGTTGATGTCCGCGTCGGTCAGCGGCTTCAGTGTCAGCAGCAGCGACCGCGACAGCAAGGGGGAGATGACCGAGAACGACGGATTCTCCGTGGTTGCGGCGATCAGCGTGACCAACCGGTTCTCCACGGCGGGCAGTAGGACGTCTTGCTGGGCCTTGTTGAACCGGTGCACCTCGTCGACGAACAGCACCGTGCCCACCCCGCGAGCCAACTGCTGGCGGGCCGTCTCCAACTCTGCCCGCACCTCCTTCACCCCGGCGGTGACGCCGGACAGCTCCACGAAACGACGACTCGTGGCGTGCGAGACCACCGCGGCGATCGTCGTCTTGCCCACCCCGGGCGGCCCCCAGAGGAAGACCGACATGGCCTGCCCCGACGCCAGGCGGCGCAACGGCGAGCCGGGGCCCAGCAGGTGCTGCTGCCCGACGATCTCGTCCAGGCTGGTCGGGCGCATCCGCACCGCGAGCGGCCCCGCCCCCTGCCCAGCCCCTGACAGGGAGCCGCCTGTCCGCGCCACCGCGGCGGCTTGCGCGGGATCGGGATTGCCAAACAGGTCGGTCACGAGTCGAGGGTAGCGGGGCGATCCGACGGCGGGATCGCGGGCACAGGGGCAGGCGCCAACGAGGCCACAGGCGACGACCCCGTTGATAGGTTGGCAGGCATGACGATCCGTTCCCTGGCGCTGGCGGGCGCGGTGGCCGCACTCCTCGCCGGTTGCGCCACGACCCCGCCCGGCGCGTCGCCTTCCCCCGCGGCCACGGTGTCCGGCCAGCCCACCGCCACCACAGCCACCACCATCACTGAGGACACGGTCGACGCCCGCAACGATGCCGCCCGGGCGGCCATCGAGGCTGCGGAGAACGCCGGCGCGGGCCGCGCGATCGACCTGACGTGGACCGACGACGGCTGGCGGATCGACGTGGTCGCCGGGGACGCCGAACGCGAACTGGCCATCAGCGGTGATGGGGCCCAGGTGGTGACCGACGACCCCACGCCGGACCATGTCGACGCGGACGCGCAGGCACACCTGGCCCTGGCCTCGGTCTCGATGCGCCAAGCCGTCGACACCGTCGTGGACCAGATCCCGGGCGAACTCGTCAAGGCGGAACTGACCGACGACGACGTGTCCTCCTCCGGCTTGCGCTGGAATGTCACGTTGAGCTTCGACGGCAACCCCGTCACTTTGTCCATCGATGCCGCCACCGGCGACCTGCGCGAGTAGGGCGCTCAGGTCCGGCAGGCGAAGGGGCCCTCCACCACGACAACGGCGCGCCGCCCGGGTCAGGGCGGCGCGCCGTCGCGTTGTCAGGGCGATCAGGCTGAGGCGTCGGGCTTCGCCTCGACCGAACTCTTCTCCGGTTCCGGCTTGGCATCCACGCCCGTCTCCTTGCGCTGCTGCGCGGTGACCGGGGCCGGGGCGCCGGTGAGCGGGTCGACACCGCCGCCGGACTTCGGGAACGCGATGACATCGCGGATCGTGTCGAACCCGCCCAGCAGCATCACGAGCCGGTCCAGTCCGAAGGCGATGCCACCGTGGGGCGGTGCGCCGAAGGCGAAGGCGTCCAGCAGGAAGCCGAACTTCTCCTGGGCCTCCTCGCCGTCGATGCCCATCACCGCGAACACGCGCTCTTGGACGTCGCGCCGGTGGATACGGATCGAGCCGCCGCCCACCTCATTGCCGTTGGCGACGAAGTCGTAGCCATACGAGAGCGCGGACCCCGGATCGGTGTCGAAGGTGGCCTCCGACTCGGGCTTGGGCGAGGTGAAGGCGTGGTGGACGGCCGTCCACTTCCCCTCGCCGAGCGCCACATCGCCGGAGGCGACGGCCTCGGCGGTCGACTTGAACATGGGGGCGTCGACGACCCACAGCAGAGCCCAGTCCTTCGGGTCGAACAGGTTGCAGCGGCGGCCGATCTCCAACCGGGCGGCCCCCAGCAGTTCCTGGGAGGTCTCCCGGGCTCCCGCGGCGAAGAAGATGGCGTCGCCGGGGTTGGCGTCCATCGCGGCGGCGATGCCGTCGCGTTCGGCGTCGGAGATGTTCTTGGCGACAGGCCCGCCGAGGGTGCCGTCCTCGCCGACCGTGATGTAGGCCAGCCCGCGGGCGCCGCGCTGCTTGGCCCACTCCTGCCAGGCGTCGAACTGACGGCGCGGCAGGGACGCTCCCCCGGGCATGACCACGCCGCCCACGTAGGCGGCCTGGAACACGCGGAAGGGGGTGTCGGCGAAGAAGGACGTGAGCTCGCGAATCTTGTTGCCGAACCGGAGGTCGGGCTTGTCGGAGCCGTAGTCGTCCATGGCATCGTGCCAGGTCATCCGCGGCAGGGGCAGGGCGACGTCGACGCCGATGAGCTTCCAGCAGGCCGCGATGATGCGCTCGGCGACGGCGATCACGTCGTCTTGGTCGACGAAGCTCATCTCGACATCGAGCTGGGTGAACTCGGGCTGGCGGTCGGCGCGGAAGTCCTCGTCGCGGTAGCAGCGGGCGATCTGGTAGTAGCGCTCCATGCCCGCGACCATCAGCAACTGCTTGAACAGCTGCGGGCTCTGCGGCAGCGCGTACCACTTTCCGGGGTGCAGCCGGGCGGGCACCAGGAAGTCGCGGGCCCCTTCGGGGGTGGAGTGCGTCAGGGTCGGCGTCTCCACGTCGTAGAAGTCGAGATCGTCCAGCACGTCACGGATGACGTGGGTGACCTTCGAGCGCAGCACCAGCGCGTCGTGCTGGCGAGGACGCCGCAGGTCGAGGTAGCGGTACTTCAGCCGGGCGTCCTCACCGACGGTCGTGCGCTCGTCGATCTGGAACGGCAGCGGTGCCGAGGGGTTCAGCACTTCCAGTTCACGGATCGCGACCTCGACCTCGCCGGTGGGGATGGTCGGGTTCACGTTCTCCGGCGTCCGCGCGTCGACGACGCCGGTGACCTGGATGCAGAACTCGTTGCGCAGGTCGTGGATGCCCGCAGACGCGAGGTACTCGTCGCGGACGACGACCTGGCAGATTCCGGAGGCGTCCCGCAGATCGATGAAGGCGACCCCGCCGTGGTCGCGGCGCTTGGCGACCCACCCCGCGAGGGTGACCGTCGCTCCGACGTCGGCTCGCCCGAGGGTGCCTGCGTTGCGCGTTCGCAGCATGCTGTGTTCCTTTCTTGGCCCCGCATAGACGGTGCGGGCGCGTCCGAACCACCCTACCGCCACGGCACCCCGTGACGGCGGGGCGGGACGGTGGCCTCAGGCGTTGGGAACCAGCGTGGTGCCTGCGCCGCGCGCGCGAGCCGTCGCTCCTGCGTGGGCCGGCAGCGGGAACGAGCCACGATCATCGACGTCGAAACCGTTGTCGGCGATGAGCTGAAGATCGGCGGCTGCGGCCTGTCCCTCGGCGGTCAGATAGTCGCCGAGGAAGATCGAGTTGGCGGCATGAAGCGCCAGCCCTTGCAGCCCGCGCAGGTGAATCTCCCGCCCGCCTGCCAGGCGGATCTCGGTCGCGGGGCAGGCCAGCCGCGCAACCGCGACGATCTTCAGGCAGCGCAGGGGCGTGAGATCCCATTGGCCGGCCCGCGGGGTCCCGTCGAACGGGACCAGAAAGTTGATCGGGATGGAGTCGGCCCCCAGGTCCCGCAGGGCATACAGCGCCTCCACGACCTGGGCATTCGACTCGCCCAGCCCGACGATCAGCCCACTGCAGGCCGAGACACCGGCCTGCTTGACCTTCTCGATCGTGTCGACGCGGTCGACGTAGCGATGCGTCGTCACGATCTCGTCGTGGTAGGACTCGGCGGTGTTGATGTTGTGGTTGTAGGCGTCGATCCCGGCCTCGGCCAGGCGCTCCGCCTGGCCCTCGCGCAGCAGCCCCAGGCAGGCGCACAGTTCCACCGCGGGATGCTCGTGCTTCAGCGCGGTCGCGATGTCGGCGACTCGTTCGATGTCGCGGTCCATCGGGCCCCGCCCGCTCGCGACCAGACACACCCGTGCGGCACCGCCCTCGATGCCTGCCTCTGCTTGGCGGACCGCCTCGCGAGGGTCGAGCCAGCTGTACTTGAGGATGGGAGCCTGTGATCCCAGCGCCTGCGAGCAGTAGCTGCAGTTCTCCTGGCACAGCCCCGACTTCAGGTTGACGAGGTAGTTCAGCCGAACGTGCAGGCCGAAGTGCTGCCGGCGTAGCACGCTCGCGGCCCGGACCAGGTCCAGGATCTCCGTGTCGGGCGCCTCGAGGAGGTCCAGCGCCGACGCAGGATCCAGCGCCGTCCCCGCCGCGATCTCCTGGGCCAATCGGGTGTAGTCCCTCACCGTGCATCCTCTCGGTCGTCGGGGCGAACGCGGGCGACCAGCCGCCACAGGGAGGGGAGCAGCCCGGCCAGGGCCAGCACCTTGAGCGTGTCCCCGATGAGGAACGGGAGGACGCCGAACTGGAGGGCGCGCCCCAGGTCGATCCCCAGCGACACCATCAACCAGGGAACGCCGCAGGCGTAGAGGGCGAGGGTGCCGAGCGCGCCGAGGGCGAGCGTCGAACCGACCCGGCGATCGGCCTGGTGCTTGGCCAGTTGTCCCACGATGGCAGCGGCCAGCACGTACCCCACCACGTAGCCGAAGGTCGGGAACAGGAACCCTGACTGCCCGCTGGAGAACACGGGCGCTCCGAGCACACCCAGCACCACGTAGAGAGCAGCGCTGAGAGACCCGCGCAGCGGGCCGAGCGCCGCTCCGGTGGCCATGACGGCAAACGTGGACAGAGCGAGGGGAACCGGAGTGAAGGGCAGCGGGATGGTCACAAAGGCCGATGCGGTGATCACGGCCGTCCCCCCGAGCACGAGGACGGCGTCTGCGGCGAGGCTGGCCTCCCGGTGAGAGGCGAGATAGGTGCGCGGCTGCGCGATGGCGGGTGTGGACACGAGAACCTCCTGAACGGTGTTCATTGAACGCCGTTCAAGATAGCAGGGCCAGCCCGCGCTCGCAGGCAAAGGTAGAGTCATCCCGGTGCAGAGCCCGAGACTGTCGAAAGACGACGTCGCCGAGGCGGCCCTGGACATCCTCGACCGGCTGGGCCTCCCGGATCTGACGATGCGTCGCCTCGCCGCTGCCCTGGACGTGCAGGCCAGCGCCCTGTACTGGCACTTCCCCAACAAGCAGACCCTGCTGGCAGACCTGGCAGACCGGATCGTGCGCCGGCGCGCACCAGCCACCACGAGCGGCGACTGGGACGAACGGCTCAGCGCCGAAGCCTTCGGCATTCGCGACGCATTGCTGGCCTACCGAGACAGCGCCGAGATCGTCTCCAGTTCCCTGGCCCTCGGGCTGGGCGACAACCCAGCCCTCACCCGGCTGCGCGACGCCCTCGACACGAGTGGCTTCGACCCCGATACCAGCCGCCGTGCCGCCGCCACCCTGCTGCACTTCGTGGTCGGGCACGTCTCCTTGGAGCAACAGCGCCGACAGTACGACAACCTCGGCGTCCTCCCCGGCCCCGCCGCCGACCTCCACCCCGAGGTCGCCGAGGGCGACTTCCGCTTCGGGGTAGACGTCCTCATTGCGGGCCTGCGGCAGCGAGGCGGCGCACCCCGGCCCTGACCATGCCCACGTCCGACCCGGGAGCCCGCGGGCACCCTGCGCCGCCCTCAGCCGAGTTCTGCGACCTGCAACTCCCCGTGAGAGTCCAGCCTCAGCACCATGTCCGGAGCGATCCGGCGCAGGAACCCAGCGTCGTGGCTGACCACCAGGATCCCGCCACGGTAGGCCGTCAACGCCGACACCAGCGCGTCCACGCTGGCGAGGTCGAGATTGTTGGTCGGCTCGTCCACGACGAGGAGCTGCGGGGCCGGATCGGCCAGCAGAAGCGTGGCCAATACGGCACGGAAACGCTCTCCCCCCGACAACGACCCCACGCGTTGCTCCACCAACCGGCCGCGCAGTCCGAACGTCGCAAGGCGATTACGCAGTTCGCGGTCCTCCACCTGCGGCGCGCGCGCCGCCAGCGCCTGGAGCACCGTCTCCTCCTCGCCCAGCGGATCCAGGCGCTGGGGAAGGTAGCCGATCCGGTCCGTCTTCGCCTCGGCGGAGGCGAGCAGCCGCGACGGCTCCCCCGTCACCAGGGACGCCAGCAGCGTCGTCTTGCCCACGCCGTTCGCGCCGAGGAGGGCGACCCGCTGCGGCCCCACGATGCTGACCACCTGCTTCACCCCGCGCAGTTCCGCCAGGTGACGGCCGGAGCCGACGTCCGGGTCCGGCAGCATCAGCCGCACCTCGTCTACGACGTGGACGCGGGACTGAGCCTCGCTGAGCGCGGTCCGAGCCGCTGCTTCGCGGGCAGCCAGCATGGAGCGGTCGGAGGCCTGCGCCTTCTCTGCCCGGTTCTGCCGGTAGTCCATCACGACAGGAAGGGTCCCCTTCTCCCGCTGTCCCTTCCCGCGACGGACGGAACGGGCCTGCCGGGTCTGGGCCTCGATGCGCTGGCCGCGCTCCGCCCGAACCCGTTGCTCAGCGGTCCGGACCGCCTGCCGGGCCGCCTCCTGCTCATGCGCACGCGCCTCCACGAAGGCCGCATATCCCCCTCCGAACACCGTGAGCCCTCCCGAACGCAGTTCGGCGGTCGCGTCGAGCGTGTCGAGCAGGGCTGTGTCGTGGCTGGACACCAGCAGCGTCCCGGACCAGGACCTCAGCACATCAGCCAGCCGCGTGCGAGCGCCGGCATCGAGGTTGTTGGTCGGCTCGTCGAGCAGGACCACCGGGGTGCGGGCCAACTCCAACCCCACCAGCGCGGCCAGGATGATCTCCCCACCCGAGAGACTGCCGACGCGCCGGCGCAGGTCCGGCGCAGGCCCCAGCGTGTGGACGACCGCAGCCAGTCGCGCGGCGGCTCGCTCCGGGGCGTCCCATGCGTCCCCGACGACATCGAAGTGGCGAGGATCGGCGTCGCCCGCCTCGATCGCGTCCAGAGCTCTGACGAGGGAGCCGACGCCCAGTAGGTCGGCCACCTCCGCATCGGTGTCCAGGACGAGGTTCTGCGGGAGGTAGCCGACGGGCCCGCCCCCGTGGACGACGACGCTGCCCCGGCTGGGGGCCAGTTCGCCGGCGATGAGGCGCAGCAACGTGGTCTTGCCGACGCCGTTGGCGCCGATCAGGCCCGTGCGTCCACCCGAGAACGTGGCGGAGAGTGAATCGAGGACCATGGCTCCGCCAGGGTGGGCGAAGGACAGGTCGGACAGGACGATGGCAGGGTGTGACAAAGGAAACTCCCGACGTTCAGCAATGAGGGTGCGCTGAACAGCGAGCACAGCTCGACGGTCAGCGCGGGTTAGCGGCTGGTGTCGAGATCTGTCATCACGCGTCCGATCGTGGGGAATGGGGCAGTTCCAGTATGGCCCGCCCGGGTCTCAGACGCCACACGCCGGTGCCGGGATCAGTCCCGAGTAGCTGCAGTCACGACGATGTCGGCCTCGGCGATGCGGCGCAGCACCCGAGTCTCGCGTACCAGCGGCAGTCGTTCGAAGAACAGCATGTCGACGGGATGCCACAAGGCGATCCAGCCGACGATGACCAAACCCTCGCTGAGGAAGGTCCGCAACCAGTACGGACCGGCCTGGGCGGCCGACAGCAGCACCCCGGCCGCCAGGCAGCCTGCCAGGAAGGTCAACCCGACCACGAGCTCCTTGCATCCGCGGCGCTGGATCGCCTCACGCTGGACGTCGATCCGACCGATGCGCTCCTCGCAGTAGCCAGCCACCGCGGTGCGGAGGGAGTCCTCCGGGTAGGGCACCCCCAGGTCCAGCTCGATGCGGAGCCGCTCGCTGGGACGCGGGTCGACCTGTTCGGTCAGAAGATCCATCCCCGATCGCGTCGAGAACTGCCCGGCCAGCGGGTCCTGCTCGGGGGCCCGGAAGAGGTCGGCGGCCGCCGGGAGTGCCAGCCTCACCGCCACGTCCGTTCAGGAACGGCCACGGCCGCAGCGTCAGATGGGTTCACGATCATGGCGCATACCCTGCCACAGAACAGCCCGGGGCAAGGATCCGTCGCCCACGGGGGCGGGGAAGGTTCCCCACAATGGGGGATACTGCCGCGCGCCTCCGTTGGCTAGCGTCGTGACCGTGGGCGTAAGCATGCCCTCACCCGGGTGAACAACCCGGCATTTCACCAGATCTGAGAGGCAAGCAACCAATGATCGGTTTTCTGTCGAACGTGTGGGATTTCATCTGGATGTTCTTCACGATCTTCGTGTTCTTCGCGTGGCTGATGGCCCTGTTCTCCATCATCGGCGACCTGTTCCGCGATCGCGCGCTGTCGGGCTGGGCCAAGGCGATCTGGCTGATCGCCCTCATCTTTGTTCCCTTCCTCACCGCGGTGGTGTACCTGATCGCCCGCGGCGGCGGCATGGCCGAACGCGCCGCCTCCCAGGTCAAGAACCAGCAGACCGTCACCGACGACTACATCCGCTCCGTCGTGGGCCGCTCCCCCGCCGGGGAGTTGACCCAGGCCAAGGCCCTGCTCGACTCCGGGGCCATCTCGACCGCCGAGTTCGAGTCCCTGAAGTCGAAGATCCTCGCCTGACCATCTCCTGCCCGGAAGGCATACCGTGATTCATTACCAACTCCCGACCAGCGCTGACCTGCTCGCACTGGGAACCCCGCGCGCGGACGCACTCTCGATCTACCTGCCGACCGAGCCGACCCCGGCCGGGCGCGACGTCGCCTTCACGACCGCCAAGAGCGCCGTGGACCAGGCGATCAGGACGCTGCGCACGTCCTCCCGCACCCATGCCGAGCAGGAAGCGCTGCGGGATCAGTGGAACGTGATCGCCGACGACTCGGAGCTCTGGGGCAACCTCGGCTCCTCCCTGGTGATCTTCCTGGCCCCGGGGTTCGCCGACGAGTACGTGCTGCCGAACAACTTCGAACCGCGGAACCACTTCGGGGACCGCTTCGACCTCGGCCCGCTGGTGAGGGCCGTGACCACCCCGCAGCGCGCCTACGCGCTCACCCTGTCCAGCAGCGGCTGGAATCTGTGGCAGGCGACCGAGTCCTCCCGCGCGGAGGAGTTCGAGCTCGTCGGCGAGCATGCCGAGGACGCGGCGGACGCCACGAACCGGATGAGCATTCGTGGCCGCAAGCTGCTCCGCCGACTGGGCGGCGACGAGGGCCAGAAGGTCTTGCTGGACCGCTATGCGCAGGTCGTTGCCGGGGCGGTGCGAGACGAGCTCGCGCTGGCGGACCCGGCCGGCGAGGTCCCGCTCTTCGTCTTCGCGAATGAACCTCTCGCCTCCATGATCGTCGCGCACGGTCTTCCCGGCGAGGTCGTGGTGGTGCGGGGCGCCGCCGACGAGTTGCGTCCCGATCAGATCGACACCGCCATCCGGGATCGCATCCAGGACATCACCCGTCGACGGCTCAGCCAAGACGCCGACCGGATCGGCGACGGCTTCGCCGACGGTCTGGCCGCCATGGACGTCGCGCAGGTTGCACGCGCTGCCGCCGTGGCTGCCGTGGGAACCCTCTACTACGACCTGTCCGGGTCGGTGCGAGGTCATCTCGATACCGAGACCGGCGCCATCCGGTTCGATCCCGAGGGCGAAGATCTGCTCGCGGCGATCGCCCTGCTGGTGTTGGCCAATGGCGGTGAGGTGCACGCGGTGCGGCCGGACGAGATCGACGCGGGCATCTGGAACGGCCAACTGTTGGCGGCGCTTCGTCGGCCGCTGGCCTGATCCCACACGGTTCGACACACGCCTTCCCTCCCTCGCGGGTGGGGAGGCGTGTGTGCGTTCAGGAGGCGGCGATCACGTCGCCGTTCGCCGACCACTGCACCCGGACAACCTCATCCTCGGTCTGCATCACGACGCCTAGAGCGGCCGCCCGGTGGGCGGGGAACGCGCGGATGGTCACTCGTCCCTGGGTCACCGGGGCGATCGCGCTCCGGCAGGCGCGCGCGAGCCGAGGGAGGATGGGCGTGTCCGCCGAGGACGACTCCCCCAGCAGGACCACCTCGACCCCGAGGCGTCGCAGCCGCTCCACCTCGGCCACGAGCCCGGGATCTTGAAGGTGCGGTAGCCGGATCCGATCGCGGATCGCGGCCTCGACGACCGCGACCTCGCTTCTCATCCGGGCGTCGATCACGTCGCCCTCGGCGATGCGCTCCAGCACCGGGACCACCAGCCCCTTGATCGCGGCCAGTTCCGTGGGGGACGCCTCGAGCGCCTCCGCCGAGGCCGCCGAACTCTCGGCCGATCGCGCCGCGGAGCTGCGGTGGGCGCGTTCCCGGCCGACGATCCGATGCAGCACGAACCTCCACAGCACCCCGGCGGCGACGCACCCCAGTGGAACCGCCACGAGCCGGAGCAGCGCCCCGGGTGTGGGTCCTTGGGGCCACGCCCACGCGAGCGCCGCGCCGATCAGCAAGGTGCTCCCGATAGCGCCTGCGACAAGGTTGCCGCGCGGGATGAGGAACGCGACCAGGTAGGCGGCGAACGACAGCGCCGACAAGTGCGTCACCGTGTCGGCCGACAGGAAGGCGGCCGCCGTCAGGCCGAGGGCGCTCACCGGCACCCACACTGCCCGGGCAGGCGACAGCGGCCGCACCCCGGGGGTCGTCAGCAGGCAGGTCCCCGCCCCGGCCCCCAGCAATGCCAGCGTCCACACCAGCGGGGCCGTCTGGAAGAGCCCCAGCCTCACGATCTGAAACGACCAGCACGCCCACACGAAGAGGAAGGAGCCCCGGGCCAACCGAGTGCCCAGCCCGCCCGCTCCCGTGCCCGCAGACGTCAGATCGGCCATGTCAGGATCACTTCCGTCCCACAGCCACGCTCGGACTCGATCCGCGCGGCCCCGCCCAGGGCTGCCATCCGCTCGACGATGCTGTGTCGGATGCCAAGGCGGGAACTGGCTTGAGCGGGGTCGAATCCGGTCCCGTCGTCGCGGACGGACACCAGGATCGCCGTGCCCGTCACGGAGACTCGCACCCACCGCGAGGCGGCGTCCCCCGCGTGGCGCACGCTGTTACGTAGGGCCTCCGCCGCGGCGAGGGTGACCCCGCGCACCACGCGCCCGTCGATGCGTCCCGCGCTTGTGGTGGCGTGGAAGTCGAAGGTCGCATCGATCCTGCGAAGGTCGACCCGGATGGCCTCCGCCGCCTCATCGCCGCTGCAGAACCGGCCCGGGACGGATCCGGGCTCGGTCGCGGCGTCGAGTTCGGCGATGACCCGGCGGGCGTCACGGCTTTGCAAGGACGACGGCGCCCCATCGGTGTGCATCGCGGCGAACAAGGACGCCAGCACCTCGTCGTGCACCAGCCGCGACATCGCGGCATGTTGCTCCAGCTGCGCGCTGACCCGCATCTGGCGCACGCGCTGCGCGTGCTCCTCACGTTCACTCGCGTGAAGGTGCTCCAACTGGATCCGCACCCCCACGAAGATCGCCAGGTAGACCACATTGCCCAGCTCGTAGGGGGTGTACGTGGCGACTCCCTCGGGCACGTGGCCCAGCAGGATCAGCCCGGATGCCGCCGGGACGAGAGAGATCGCCAGGCAGGTGACGACCGCGATACCGGGTCGAACCGTCAGCAGCAGCAAGGTGATCACCGCTGGCTCGAGGTCCACAGCCAGGGAGCAGCCGCACCCAGGTCGGCACCGCGGAATCCGAGGATCCAGGTCGCCTGAAGGAGGACGTACACCGGCGGGATCACGCGCCACAGCACGGCCAGCACGGGCAGCGGAAGCACCATCCCGGCGATGGCCATCCCCACGAATGCACCCGTCACCAGAAGAGCGCCGACGTTCCACCACCACGCCATCGCCACTACCTGATCGAGGTGGAACACCGTCTGGTCGAGCACCAGGATGCAGCCGCCCAGCGCGATCAGCCAGCCCAGCGGTCGATCGATCGCGTTCCATCGCACTGCATCCGACGCCGTCACAGGCACCTCCTCTCCGACTCTGGCCTGGGTCCCGGGGGACGCTCTCAGATCACCGTGACGCTCTCTCGGCCGCTCAGCCGGCTCCCGACCGCGGCTCCCGCCAGGATGCCAAGAACGATGGCGACCATGGACGCGATGGTGGTGATCAAGGTGGTGAGTCCCGTGGAGTCGCCGTCGAGCAGGCTAGTGACCCCCACCAGGCCCAAGGTTCCCGGGACCAGCAGCCAGAACCCGGGGAGGAAGCTGGCGAAGGCGGCTGGACCGTTCGGCTGCCGGGAGGCAACGTAGGCCACCGGCGTCATCGCGAACGCGCCGACCATGCCGGAGAACACCCCGCCCAGAAACACGTCAGCCAGCACTTGGGCGCCATAGGCCACGTAGAGAACGAGGAGGATCCAGGCGATCGAGCCGGGACGTCCGCAGCGCTGGATGACGATCCCGATGCCGAACATCGCCACCGCCAGCCAAGGCCCGAGCGGTCCGATCGGGTTTGCGCCTCCACCAGTTCCAGGCGCGGGACACCCACCAGGGACGCCCCGGCGACCAGGCCTGCGGCGAGGAGCACCAGTTGCATCCCGCCCGCCGCGAGCCGGCCCGCCCCCGCCATCATCTGACCAGTGGCCAACTCGATCACCCCGGTGGTGAGCAGTCCCCCGGGAAGCAAGGTCACCAGGGGTGCGATCAGAGCGGCGAGCACACCGGGGTCGACGCCGATCTGGTGAGGGTGAAGACGCAGACGGACACCCCGAAGGCCATCCCGACGGTGATCAGGGCCCGGTATTGCCGTTCGGTGTTCTCGGTGAGGAGCAAAACGGAGCCGACCACGACCCCGAGCACGGCGGCCACGGCGACACCCGCCCAGGACCCGTCGAGCATCACCGCCAGGCCCGCCGAGAGCAGCATGTGAGCGAGCACGCGTTGCACCGGGGAGTAGGGCGGGGGCAGTGCCCGGACGTGAGCGACAGCCGCCCTGATCGCCCCCGGTTCGGACGGGAGGGCCCGGGCGGCACGCACGACGTCGTCCAGGTCGTCGATCTGATGGAGCAACAACGAATCGTGCCCGGCGGACACCGTCCCGGTGCGCATGTCCCCTGAGCGTCGAGTCGACACGAACAGGGCGGTCGGGAGCACGACGATCTCGGTCGACGGCTGCCCGTTGACCCGGGCGATGTCGGTGAGTGCGGTGCGCACCCCCGTGACCGAGTAGCCCGCGTCGATCATCGCCTCACCGACGGCCTCCAGGTCGACCAGCCCGGCCACGGGCTCCCCGTCGAGCGGGAGTGACCCAGTATCGGGCACCGGTATGGGCCAGGGCTGATGCGGCTGATCGGGACGACGTGACAGCAGGACCACCAGGATCGTGACGCTGATCAGCACGACCAATGCGATCATCCAGGGCAGGGGGTCTCGCTCTGTCCGCCAGGCGGGCGGATGCGGCTCCAGCACGCCGTCCTCCGACGGCGGCTGCGCGGCAGAACTCTCCGCCGGGACAGACGGAGCCGGCGACGCGGACGCCGTCGGACGCGAACCTCCCGCGGACGCGGAGGGCGTCGGCGCGCTGGATGCCGTCGCGCTCGGCACCGACGGGGTGCCCGGCGCTGCCGTGGTGCCGGTGCTGGTCGCAGCAGGCGTGGGATCCGCGGCCAGGGCGATCGCGGGCCCGAATCCGACGGTGAGGATCATCACCATCACGAGAAGGGCCGCGGCACCGACGCCGCGGGCACGGGCGCCCCAGCCCGGCCCCGGTCGCCGTCGCGTTCGCTGCGTCGACGAGGCGATGTTCTCCTGAGACCGCATCACGCGAACTGCGACGGGGGCTCCTACCATGGTTTCGGACACGGTCAGCTTCACATCTCCTGGCGGTCGGCGGCTGTTTCGCCGCGTCGGCCTTCAGGCTAGAGGCGCCGCATCGACGTCGACATCACCCCGGTCGGGGGGATAAGGCGGCGTCAGGCGCGCGCGATGCCCACCACCGGATGCAGGTCCTCGGCCGGCGGCATCCAGGTGTCGGGGTCCGCGCTGGCCTGGTCGCCGGAGCGGATGTCCTTCACCGAGTCGCCGAACCACACGTAGGGAATGCCTCGCCGGTCCGCGTAGCGGATCTGCCGGCCGTATTTGTCGGCCTTCGGCGCCACCTCGGTGGGGATCCCGCGCGCGCGCAGCCGCGCCGCGATGTCCAGGGAAGCGGACCGGGTCTCCTCCGCGTCCACGGCCACGAGGACGCAGGTCGGCACCGCGCGGGAGGCGCTGAACTCGCCCTTGCCGATCAGCGGGGCCAGGATGCGTGAGATGCCGATGGAGATCCCCACCCCCGGCCAGGTGCGCTTGCCATCGGTGGCCAGCGAGTCGTAGCGCCCACCGGAGCAGATCGAGCCGAGCGCCTCGAAGCCCTGCAGTTCCGTCTCGTACACCGTGCCGGTGTAGTAGTCCAGACCGCGGGCGATCTTCAGGTCGGCGACGAGCCGGCCCGGCACGGCGCTGGCGGCCGCCTCGACGACGGCGGCCAGGGCGTTCAGTCCCTCGTCCAGCAGCGGGTGGCTGACGCCCAAGGCGCGGACCCGCTCGACGAAGGAGGTGTCGGCGGTCTGGATCGTGGCCAGGTCGAGGCAGGCCTGCGCCTGTTCCGCGCTCAGGCCCAGCTCTTCGACAAGCAGCGCGGAGACAGCCTGGGGGCCGATCTTGTCCAGCTTGTCGACCCGCTGCAGGACGCCGAGGTGGTCCTCGACGCCCAGCCCGCGGTAGAACCCCTCGGCGAGGAGCCGGTTGTTGACGTGCATGACGACCGGCGGCAACCCGAACGTGGTGTGGAGCCGTTCGAAGGCCTCGAGCATGACCAGCGCCACCTCGACGTCATGGTGGGCGGCCAGCGTGTTCTCCCCGACGATGTCGATGTCAGCCTGGGTGAACTCGCGGTAGCGACCCTCCTGGGGACGTTCTCCCCGCCACACCTTCTGGATCTGGTAGCGCCGGAACGGGAAAGCGAGGTGACCGGCGTTCTCGGTGACGTAGCGCGCGAACGGGACGGTCAGGTCGAAGTGCAGACCCAGTTGATCACCGGCGCCCTCGTCGGCGTGCAGACGCCGCACGACGTAGACCTCTTTGGTGATCTCGCCCTTGCGGGTGAGGGAGTCCATCGTCTCGACGGCCCGCGTCTCGACCGGCGCGAACCCGTGCAACTCGAACACCTCGCGCAGCGTGTCGAGGACGGCCTGTTCGGCGATGCGTCCCGCGGGCAGAAACTCGGGGAAGCCGGACAGCGGCTTGATGCGGATGCTCATGACAGATAGCCCTCGTCGAGATAGCGATTCGTGATGCGTTCGTGGCCCATCGTCGTGGTGGGCCCGTGGCCGGGCAGCAGGGCTGCGGTGTCGGGCAGCGGCACGACCACGTCGCGGAGCGTGGCCCGCATGGCGGCGTCGTCGCCGCCTGGCAGGTCGGTACGGCCGATCGACCCGGCGAACACGACGTCACCGGTGAAGATGAGCTCGGTCAGTTCCGGCGCCTCCTCGACAGGTTCGGCCAGCGGCACCCGGAACAGGACGCAGCCGGGCCGGTGCCCGGGGGCGTGGACGACCGTGAACGTGGCCCCCGCGGCGGTGAGGGTCTCGCCGCCCTCGAGCAGCCGCAGGTCGGCGGGTTCGCGCACCTCCACCCCGAGTTGGGCGACCATCTGCCGCATCTGGGGTCGCCCTGAGGTCGGGTCGGAGAGCAGCGGCCGATCGAGCACATGCAGGTGGGCGGGGACACCGAAATGGTCGGCGACGTCGGCCGCCTGGGCCACGTGGTCGATGTGCCCGTGAGTGAGGAGCACCGCTTCGACGCTGAGCTCGTGCTCGGCGACCAGACGCTGCACGGGAGCCAGCGCGTCCACGCCGGGATCGACGACCACCACGCGGCCCTCGGCGAAGCCGAACACGTAGCAGTTAGCCTGCCACGGGCCTGCAGGGAAGGACGCGAGGAACATGTCCTCCACCCTATCGGGGTGGGCAGCGCACGAAGTTCGGCCGTTTTCGGGCAAGATGGACCGCATGAGTGACTCCGCAGGACCGGCGAGCTTCGGTCGCGTCGAGGAAGACGGCACCGTCTATGTGACCACCGACGACGGCGAACGCGTCGTCGGGCAGGTGCCCGACGTGAGCGCGGAGGAGGCGTTGGCCTTCTTCGTGCGGCGCTTCGAAGCCTTGGACCTGGAGATCACTTTGCTGGAGCAGCGGCTCGCCTCCGGCGCACTGGCACCCGACGATGCGCGGCACTCGATCAAGACGTTGCGTTCCTCGGTGACCGACGCCAACGCTGTCGGCGATTTGGCGTCGCTGGCGGCACGCCTGGAGGCGATGGCCCCGAAGCTGGCCGAGGCCTCGGAGGCTCGCAAGGCGGAGCGCGCCAAGCAGCACGAAGCCACCCGGGAGGCCAAGGAGGAGATGGTCGCCGAGGCGGAGAAGTTGGCCGCCGGCAACGACTGGCGCGGCGGTGTCAACCGGTTCCGCCAGCTGCTGGACGCGTGGAAGGCGCTGCCGCGGATCGACCGCGCCACCGATGACGCCCTGTGGCATCGCTTCAGCTCCGCCCGCACCACGTACACGCGACGCCGCAAGGCGCAGTTCGCCCAGCAGTCGGCCAAGTGGAACGACGCCAAGGCGATCAAGGAGCAGATCATCGAGGAGGCCCGGGGGCTGGCCGACTCCACCGAATGGGGCCCGACCTCGGGCGCCTTCCGAGAGCTGATGGCCCAATGGAAGGCCGCCGGGTCTGCCCAGCGCGACGCCGATGACAAGCTGTGGGCCGAGTTCCGCGCCATTCAGGACCAGTTCTTCAACGCCCGCACCACGGCGCAGGCCGCCCAGGACGAGGAGTTCGGCGGGAACCTGGCGGCCAAGCAGGAACTGCTGGCCCAGGCGGAGGCCGAGATCCTGCCCGTCACCGACCTGAACGCCGGGCGCGCCGCCTTCCGCACCTTCTTGGAGCAGTACAACGCGCTGGGCAAGGTCCCCCGGGACGCCATGCGGGGGTTGGACAACCGGCTGCGCACCATCGAGAACGCTGTCAAGCAGGCCGAGGCCGACGAGTGGAAGCGCACCGACCCCGAAGCCCGGCATCGCGCCGAGGAGACCGTCGCGATGCTGAGCACCGAGATCGAGAAGCTGCAGGAGAAGATCTCCAAGGCCGAGGCCCGTGGGGACGCCAAGGCCGCCAAGAAGGCCGAGGACTCGATCGCCACCTACACGGTGTGGCTCGATCAGGCGAAGGCCACGCTGGCTGACTTCACCCGCTGAGCAACGTGCACGGGCCGGGGACGCAGCTGTGTCCCCGGCCCGTGCACGTTGCTGGGTGACGCCCTCCCCGGGCTTAGCCCGGCTTGACCCGGCTGACCTCGTACACGCCTGAGACCCGCTGCAGGCCGCGTAGGACCGTCTCCAGGTGCCGCGGGTCGGGTGTCTGGAAGGTGAGCCGCATGGTGAACACGTGATCCTTGGACGCGTTCGCCGACACCGAGACGATGCTCATGTGCATCTCGGACAGCACCCGCGTGAGGTCGTTCAGCATGCCCGCCCGGTCGATGCCCTCGACCTGGACGGCGACCAGGAAGGCTGCGTCAGCGGTGGGCGCCCACGAGACCGGGACGATCCGCTCGGGCATCTGCCGCAGGGACGCGACGTTGGTGCAATCGGTGCGGTGCACCGAGATGCCCTCCCCGCGCGTGACGAAGCCGATGATCGGGTCGCCCGGGACGGGCATGCAGCACTTGGCCAGTTTGGTGTAGAGGTCAGGGTCGCCGTCCACGACGACGCCCGAGTGGTTGCGCGGCAGTTTGTGGTGGGAGCCCCGCACCAGCAGCGCCTCGTCGATGAGGGACGCCTCCGCTGCGGCTTCGTCGCCGCCGACGACGCTGATCAACTGCGTGATCACGGCCTGGGTGCCGATGCTGCCCTCGCCCAGAGACGCCCACAGGCTCGGGACGTCGGAGACGTGGAAGTGTTCGGTCAGGTGCGCCATCACCTCGGGCGTCAGCAGGCGCGCGGCCAGGTGGCTGCGGCGCATCTGCTTGGCGAGCAGTTCCTTGCCCTGCTCGATCGCCTCATCGCGCCGTTCGCGGCTGAAGTACTGCCGGATCTTGGCCCGCGCCCGCGGCGTCTTGACGAAGTTCAGCCAATCCCGGCTCGGTCCCGCGTTCTGCGCCTTGGAGGTGATGATGTCGATCGACATCCCCATCTCCAGGGTCGAATCCAGCGGGACCAGCCTGCCGTTGACCCGGGCCCCGATACACCGGTGCCCCACCTCGGTATGGATCGCGTAGGCGAAATCTACGGGGGTCGAACCGGACGGCAGCGCGATGACGTCGCCCTTCGGACTGAAGACGAAGACCTCGTTCTTGGCGATCTCTTCGGTGAAGGTGTCGAGGAACTCCCCCGAATCCTCGGTCTCCTTCTGCCACTCCGAGATGGAGTGCACCCAGTTGATCTCGTCTCCGGCGCTCTTGCCCTCCTTGTAGCGCCAGTGGGCCGCCACTCCGTACTCGGCCTGCTTGTGCATCTCGTGCGTGCGGATCTGCAGTTCGACGGGCTTGCCGCCCGGCCCCAGGACGGTGGTGTGCAGCGACTGGTACAGGTTGAACTTGGGCATCGCGATGTAGTCCTTGAACCGCCCGGGCAGCGGCTTCCAGCGCGCGTGGAGCACGCCGAGGACGTCGTAGCATTCGCGTTTCGTGTCGACCAGGACGCGGAGCCCCACCAGATCGTAGATGTCGTAGAAGTCGCGTCCCCGCACCATCATCTTCTGGTAGATGGAGTAGTAGTGCTTGGGTCGGCCGTACACCGTCGCCTTGATCTTGTTGTCGGCAAGGTCTTGCTTGACCTGCTCGATGACCGTGGTGAGGTACTGATCGCGCAGGGGCGCCCGGTCGGCGACGAGCTTGACGATCTCGGAGTAGATCTTGGGCTCGATCACCGAGAACGACAGATCCTCCAGTTCCCACTTGATCGCGTTCATGCCCAGCCGGTGGGCCAGCGGGGCATAGATCTCCAGGGTGTCGCGCGCAATGCGAATCTGCTTGTCCTGGCGTAGCGAGCTGATGGTGCGCATGTTGTGCAACCGGTCGGCCAGCTTGATGATCAGGACGCGGATGTCGCGGCTCATCGCGATGACCATCTTGCGGATGGTCTCGGCTTTCGCCGACTCCCCGTACACGACCTTGTCGAGTTTCGTCACCCCGTCGACCATGGTGGCGATCTCCTCGCCGAAGTCATGGGTGAGCTGGGCCAGCGTGTAGCCGGTGTCCTCCACGGTGTCGTGGAGCAGCGCCGCGCAGATGGTGGGCTCGTTCAGGCCCAGGCTCGCGAGGATAGTCGCCACGGCGAGCGGATGGGTGATGTAGGCGTCCCCGCTCTTGCGCAGTTGGCCGTCGTGGTACTGCTCGGAGGTCCGGTAGGCGCGCTCGATGAGCGCCGAGTCCACCTTCTGGTGGTGACGGCGCATCGCCGCGAACAGGGGATCCAGGGCGGCGGCACCGGAACTCTTCTGGCTGCCCAGCATGGCCAGCATGCGACGCATGCTGCGCCTTGGCTGCTCCGGCACGATCGCGGCCGGCTGCCCCGGAGCGGGATCGACTCCCGCTGGACGGCTTGTCGTCTCACTCATCAGACACCTCCCCTCGCGTGGGGTCGAGTGTAGCGCCGCTCACGCTCACCCTTTCGGGGGTGTACGTTCCCGCTTCTTCTCGCTGGGGCGGGCGACGACCAGTTCGTCGCCGGTCTTGAGGAGGGCGACGCTCGGATCGAAGAAGTGGCGCAGCAAGCCACCGCGAACGACGCCGAGGACCCGCTCCCCGGCGATCTCCTGGGAGCCCTTGCCGACCTCGGCGGGGGTGACGAGCCGCTGGGCGATGTCGATGCCCTCGCCGTAGTTGAGCAGATCTTCCATCGTGGCGCCCAACTCCGGGCTGACCGCCGACAGGCCGATGAGTCGGCCCACCGCGTCGGAGCTGGTCACGACCCCGTCGGCACCCGACTGGCGAACCAGCGATACGTTGTCCGCCTCGCGCACCGACACCACCAGGTGCGCGTGCGGGTTGAGTTGGCGCGCGGTCAAGGTGGCCAGGATCGCGGTGTCATCGCGGTTGACCGTGACCACGATGTGTTTCGCCTTCGGGACCTCCGCTCGTCGCAGCAGATCGCGGGAGGTGCAGTCCCCCAGGAACGCTGCCAGGCCGTGACGGTTCGCCGCGTCGACGGCGGCGGGACTGGAGTCGACCACGACGATCCGGTCGGCTTCCGCGCCGTTTCGGAGCAGGGTCGTGACCGCACTGCGGCCCATCGTCCCGTAGCCGAGCAGCACGATGTGGTTTCGCATCTTCTTCCTCCAACGGGCGTCGATCAGGGCCCGGCGCCCCTCGTTGGCGAGGACCTCCAGCGTCGTGCCGACCAACAGGATCAGGAACGCGATACGCAGCGGGGTCACCAGCATCGCGTTCAGTAGGCGCGCGTGCTGCGAGACGGGGGTGATGTCGCCATAGCCGGTCGTGGTGACCGTCACGGTCGCGTAGTAGATGGCGTCGATGAGGCTGACGCCGTCGTGGTTGACGTTGTCGGAGTAGCTGGCCCGGTCGAGCCAGACGATGAACGAGTTGACGCCGATGATGGCCAGCGCGAGCAGTGCGCGCCGCGCCAGTTCGCGGACGGGGTTCTCGGCGACGCGTGGGAGTCGAACCAGCGCCTGGTAGCCCCACCCCGAGGTGGAGGAGCCCTCACTCATGGTCAGACGGTCACCACGGCGGACAGCGTATCGACGCCCGCCTGGGCGAGGCGCTCGCGGCCACCGAGGAAGCCCAGCTCCATCAAGACGGCGACGTGCACGAGTTCGGCGCCCTGACGCTTGATGAGCTCGGCGGTCGCTCCGATCGTGCCGCCGGTGGCGAGCACATCATCGATGACCATGACGCGCGCCCCACGCCACAGGGCGTCGCTGTGGATCGTCAACGTCTCGTTCCCGTACTCCAAGGCGAAGCTCTGCTCATCCACCTTGCCGGGGAGCTTGCCGGGCTTGCGGACCGGCACGAATCCCGCCCCCAGCTTGAGCGCGACGGGGGCCGCGAAGATGAATCCCCGCGCCTCCATGCCCACGACCACGTCGATGGGCCCTGGCGCCAGCTCGACCAGTTCGTCGATCGCTGCGGAGAACCCCTCGGCGTCCGCCAGCAGGGGGGTGATGTCCTTGAACACCACGCCGGGCTTGGGCCAGTCCGGGACGTCCCGGATCAGTTCGACGATGCGATTCTGCTTGGCGTTCATCGCCCATCCTTCTTGCGTTCGGCGCGGGTGCTGCGCTGGGGTTGCTGACGGGGCAGGTCGCTGCCCGGCACCGACCCGAATCGGATCGGATCGACCGTGGTTCCCGACGCCGACAGCAAGGACTCCTCCGAGTCGTCCTCGGGCTCGGCCGCCTCGATGGCAGCCTCCTCACTCGGCTGGGGGTGCGCGGTGGAGCCTTCTGTGCGGGAGAGCCGGCGCCGGTGCGCCGCCAGTTCAGGTTCACGTTCACGCATCTGCACATACATCGGCGCCGCCAGGAACAGCGAGCTGTACGCACCAGCGATCATGCCGACGAACAGGGCCAGACCCAGATCCTTCAACGGGCCGGTACCCAGCACGAACACGCCTGCCATGAGCAGCGCCGCGACGGGCAGCACGCCGATGATGGTCGTGTTGATGGACCGCACCAGCACCTGGTTGATCGCCAGGTTGGACGCCTCCGCGAAGGTGCGCTTCTGCTTGGTGATGTCCCGCGTGTTCTCTCGGACCTTGTCGAAGACCACCACGGTGTCGTAGAGGGAGTAGCCGAGGATCGTCAGCATGCCGATGAGGGTCGCCGGCGTGAAGGCGAACTGCAGCAGCGCGTAGACGCCGATCGTCAACAGCAGGTCGTGCAGCAGGGCGATGATCGCGGCGGCCGACATCTTCCAGTTGCGGAAATAGGCCCAGATCATCAGCGAGACCAGCGCCAGGAACACCACCAGCGCGATGAGCCCCTGCTGAGTGATCTGCTGACCCCACGAGGCGCCGATCAGGTTGTTGGTGACCTGCTGGCTGGGGACGCCCGCCTTGGTCGCCAGCACCTCGGTGACCTGATTGATCTCCTCGGCCGTCAGGGCGCGCACCTGGATGCGGACCTGGCTGTCGCCGACGGTGTTGGCCTTGATCTCGCCCAGATCGGGAAGCCCGATCTGCTGGACGGTCTCGCGGTAGTCGTCGGCGCTGGTCGCGGTGACCTGCGCCGGGACGACGAACTCCGAACCTCCGGTGAAGTCGATGGAGAGGTTCAGTCCCCGCACCGCCACGCCGAGGAGGCAGATGAGCACGATGACAGCCGAGACGATGTACCAGCGCTTCGCGTTCTTGATGAAGTCGTAGCTGATCTCACCGGTGTACAGCCGGTGGGCGAGCCCGTGATGCTTGCTCATCAGGCCTCCTTCGGTGCGCTCGCCCGCAGGCGGCGGATCGGGGATCGGCGCGGTGCGGCGCCCAGATGGGCGGCGTCGAAGCCGGAGAACCGGCGTCCTTCACCGAAGTACTTCGTGCGGCCCAGCAGCGTCACCATCGGCTTGGTGAACCAGAACACGATCGCGATGTCGATCAGGGTCGTTAGCCCGAGCGTGAACGCGAAACCCTTGACCGAACCGATCGCCAAGAAGAACAGCACGGCCGCCGACAGCAGGGAGACCGCGTCGGCGATCAGGATCGTCTTGCGGGAACCGATCCATCCGGTCTCGATCGCGGTACGTAGCGAGCGGCCGTCACGTACCTCGTCTCTGATCCGTTCGAAGTAGATGATGAACGAGTCGGCCGTCATGCCGATGGCCACGATGGCCCCGGCTATGCCAGGCAGGTTCAACGCGAATCCCATCGACTGCCCTAGCAGCACCATCAACTGGTACGTGATGGTGGCCGCCAGCACCAGCGACGCGACGACGACGATGGAGAGGGCCCGGTAGTAGATCACCGAGTAGATCACGACCAGTACCAGGCCGATCAGGCCGGCGATGATGCCCGCCTGCAGCTGTTCCCCGCCCAGCGTCGCGGAGACGTTGGACACCTCCGACAGGTCGAAGGCCAGCGGCAACGAGCCGTACTTCAGCACGTTGGCCAGATCCGTCGCGCTCTGCTGGGTGAAGGAGCCTGAGATCTCCGCGCGGCCGCCGCTGATGGCGGTGGTGAGGCGCGGGTAGGTGACGACCTTGCTGTCCAAGACGATGGCGAACGTGTTCTGCGGGTCACTCTTCTGGGCGAGCGCCCCGGTGACCTGCTCGAAGATCTTGCCGCCCTCGTCGTTCAACTGGAGCTGGACGATCCAGCTCAGCTGGTTCTGCGGGACGCCGGCGTTGGCGCCGGTGAGCATGTCGCCGTTAATGACGGCCGGGTAGAGCAGGAACTTGGTCGTGCCCTCCCGATTGCAGGTGATCAGCGGCTGATCCGGCACGTCGGGGAACTCGTCGCCGCACTGGAAGGCCTCGAAGTCGGCCTGATCGCGGGCGGTCGGCGTCCACGCCAGCGCCTCGTCGGTCGTCAGCGGGGTGCCCGCGGTGGTCGGACGCGGCGTCGGGGCGGCCGTGGGAAGCCCCGCGGCGGGGCGCCGGTTGACGCTCTCGGTCGGCGTGGCCGCCGCCGAGGCGGTCGTGCCGGAGGTGGGCTCGGCCGAGGCGGACGCGGCGGGTTCGGCGCTGGCGGACGGATCCGTCGTCGGCGTGGGCGTCGCGGTCGGGGTGGTCGTGACGGCAGCCGTGGCGTACACCGGCCGGAAGTAGAGCTGGGCCGTGGTGCCCACCATCTCCTGCAACTGTGCCGGGGCGACGTTCGGGACCGAGACGGTGATCTGGTTGTTGCCCACCGTGGCGACCTCGGATTCGCCGACGCCGATGGAGTCGACGCGCTGCTGAATGATCGTGCGCGCCTGCTCGAGGCTCTCGGCGCTCACCCCGCCCTGCCCGGTCGTGGTGCGTGCCGTCAAGGTGATGGTCGTGCCGCCGCGCAGATCCAAGCCGAGCTTGGGTGTCCAGCTTCCCGACAGGGCCATGATGCCGAACAGAGCGGCGATCACGGCGAACAGAAGGATCAAGGTGCGCAGCGGGTGCGACCTGTGTTGACTAGTGGTGGCCACGTGCAGCTAGCTCCGAACGGCTCAGTTCTTGGATTCGGGTGCCCGGAAGTCGGGGGCGCTCTCGGTGGGAGTATCGGCATCGACGACGCCTGCGGCATCGGCGGGAACCTCGGGGAGGGCATCAGCGTCGACGACGGCTGCGGCATCGGCGGGAACCTCGGGGAGCGTGTCGACCTCGAGGTCAGCCTCGTCGTCGTACTCGAACTCTTCCTCCGACGGCTCGACCGCACGGATGATCGCCTGCTTCAGCACCGTCATCTCGACGCCGGGCGAGACCTCCACGATGGCCTGCTTCTCACCGTTGTGGATGATCGTGCCGAAGACGCCGCTGCTCAGCATCACGCGTGAACCCTCGCCGAGCTTGTTGACCAGCTCCTGCTGTTGCTTCTGCTTCTTCTGGGCCGGGCGGATCAGCAGCAGCCAGAAGGCGGCCACCATCAAGACCACCATCACCAGGGTCGACATCAGGTTGCTGTCCATGTCTCACACACACTCTCAACTGGGGAACGGGAACACGGGATGGCCCCCTGCCAAGGGGCAAGCCTACCGGCTACGCGTCGGGGTCCGTGAACAGGTCAGCCCGTGAGGCGGGAACGGCCAGCCCAAGATGCTGCCAGGCGCGGTGCGTGGCGACGCGGCCCCGGGGTGTGCGCATCAGGAAGCCCTGTCGGATCAGGAAGGGCTCGGCGACCTCCTCCACCGTCTCGGCCTCCTCGCCCACGCTCATCGCCAGGGTGCCCAGCCCCACCGGACCACCACCGAACCGGACGCACAGCGACTCCAGCACGCCACGGTCGAGACGATCCAGCCCCAGGGTGTCCACTTCATACAGTTCGAGTGCCGCCGCCGCCACCTGGGGGGTGATCCGCCCGGACGCCTTGATCAGGGCGTAGTCGCGGACGCGACGCAGCAGCCGGTTCACGATACGGGGGGTGCCGCGGCTGCGGCCCGCGATGACGCGCGCCGAGGCGTCGTCGAGGCCGACGCCCAGCAGGTCCGCGGACCGCTGCACGATCGCGACCAGGTCGGCGGCGTCGTAGTAGTCGAGTTGCCCGGTGAACCCGAACCGGTCACGCAGGGGGCCAGGCAGCAGACCCGCCCGCGTGGTGGCCCCCACCAGGGTGAACCGAGGGATCTCGAGCGGGATCTCGGTCGCTCCGGGACCCTTGCCGACGATGACGTCGACGCGGAAGTCCTCCATCGCCAGATAGAGCATCTCCTCGGCGGGCCGGCTCATCCGGTGGATCTCATCGAGGAAGAACACCTCGCCCTCGGTGAGCCCCGACAAGATCGCGGCCAGATCCCCGGCGTGCTGAATGGCGGGCCCCGAACTGATCCGCAACGGGGCGCCCAGTTCGTGGGCGATGATCATCGCCAACGTCGTCTTGCCCAGTCCGGGCGGGCCGGACAGCAGCACATGGTCGGGTACCGCTCCACGATGCTGGGCCGCCGCCAAGACGAGCCCCAGTTGCTCGCTGACGCGCGGCTGTCCCCCGAACTCAGCCAGGCTGGGCGGGCGCAGCGCACCGTCGACGGCCTGCTCATCCAGGTGTCCGTGCGGGTCGAGCGGGTCCTCGTCGTGACGTGGCGTCATCGCGCGAGGCTTTGCAGCGCGGCCCGCATGAGCTCACCGATCCCCAGCGCGGGGTTCTGCTCCTGCAGCGGTGCGATCCCCTCCACCGCCGCGGCGGCGTCCCTGGCCGACCAGCCCAGCGATTCCAGTCCGGAAGCCACCTGGTCGCGCCAAGCGGCCGGGCCAGGCAGCGCGCTGGCCGCACCGCCGAGGTCGGGTACCGGCCCCAGCGCGTTGACCTTCTCCTTGAGTTCGATGACCATCTTCTGGGCTCCCTTGCGCCCGATACCGGGAACCTTGGTCAATGCGACGAGGTTCTCGCTGAGAATGGCGTTGCGCAGTTCGGCCGGGGGAAGCACCGATACAACCGCCTGGGCGAGCTTGGGGCCGATGCCCGAGGCGGTCTGCACCATCTCGAAGGCGTCGCGCTCCTCGGGGTCGCTGAATCCGAACAAGGTGAGGGAGTCCTGGCGCACCACCAGCGAGGTGGCCAACGTGGCGACCTTCCCGACGGTGACGGAGGCGACGGTGGCGGGCGTGGCCAGCGCCCGGACGCCGAAGCCGCCCAGGTCGATGTCGACCCAGGTGCCGCCGACCTGGCTGACGGTGCCGGTGAGGTGGGCGATCACGCGAGCTTCCTCCTGTTCGCGGCGCGGGCGCGCGCCGTTGCTTGGGCGTGGACGAGGTCGCGGCGCACCTGCGCCTGCTGAAGGCGCGCGATCGCGGGGGCACGCCACAGATGGCACACGGCCAAGGCGACCGCGTCGGCGGCGTCCGCGGGCTTGGGCGGCGCGTCGAGCTTGAGGATGCGCATCACCATCTGCCCGACCTGGGCCTTGTCGGCTCGGCCGCTGCCGGTGATGGCCGCCTTCACCTCGCTGGGAGTGTGCTGCGCCACCTGCAGGCCGGCCCGCGTCCCGACGAGGAGCACCACCCCGGAGGCCTGCGCCGTCCCGATGATCGTGCTGACGTCACGCCGGGCGAAGACGCGCTCCACGGCGATCGCGTCGGGCCGGTATTCGGCCAGGTATTGCACCAGGCTTCGTTCCAACGTGGCGAGCCGCTGGCCCGTCTCCGCATCGGCTGGGGTCCGCACCACGTCGGCCAGCAGCAGCGTGGGCGCGCGCCCAGGGTCGCCTTCGATCACGCCGACCCCGCACCGGGTCAGGCCGGGGTCGATCCCGAGCACGCGCATGCAGCCACCTTTCCGAACGTTTGTTCGGATTCTAGGCGTCACCCTCCAGCGCCTCGAGGATTTCGTCCGGCACGTCCTCGTTGCTGTATAAGTTCTGCACGTCTTCGACGTCCTCGATCGCGTCGATCAGCTTGAACAGCTTCTCCGCGGCCTCCTGCGAATCCACGCCCTGCTCGTACTGCGGGCGGAACTCCACATCGGCGGACTCGTAGTCGAACCCGGCCGCCTGGACAGCCTTGCGCACCTCGACCAGTTGGGCCGGATCGCTGACGATCTCGAACGTGTCGCCGGTGTCGTTGATGTCCTCCGGCTCGGCCTCCAGGGTCGCCTCCAGCAGGTCGTCTTCGCTGACCTGCTTGCCGTCCTGCTTCTTGGCCACCACGACCACGCCCTTGCGGTCGTAGATCCGGCTGACCGAGCCGACGTCGGCGACGGTCCCGCCGTTGCGGGTGATCGCGACCTTAACGTCGGAGGCCGACCGGTTGCGGTTGTCGGTCAGCACCTCGATCAAGAGGGCGACGCCTGCGGCGCCGTAGGCCTCGTACATGATCTCCGTGTAGTCGACGACCTCGCCGCCGATACCGGAGCCACGCTTGACGGCGCGGTCGATGTTGTCGTTCGGAACCGAGTTCTTCTTCGCCTTCTGGATGGCGTCGTACAGCGTCGGGTTCCCGCCGGGGTCACCGCCACCCACGCGCGCCGCGACCTCGATCTTCTTGATCAGGTTGGCGAACAGCTTGCCGCGCTTGGCGTCGATCGCGGCCTTCTTGTGCTTGGTGGTGGCCCATTTGGAGTGTCCGCTCATGGGTCTCCCTTCGCTCGATCTCGAATAGCTCCGCCGGTCAGCTTATCGCGCACCGGTGCACGCGGTGTCTCGAGGCGATCAGCCCTGCGCCACGTCGAGTGCATCGGCCAACGTGAAGTTCCCCACGTACAGCGCCGTGCCGATGATCGCGCCCGTAACGCCGAGGGGCACCAGTTCGCGCAGCGCCCGCAGATCATCCAGGGAGGAGATGCCGCCCGAGGCGATCACCTCGGCATCGGTCCGTGCCGCCACGTCGCGCAGCAGGGTCAGGTTCGGTCCGGTCAGCATGCCGTCGGAGTTGACGTCGGTGACCACGAACGTGCGGCAGCCTGCGGCGGAGAGCCGGTCGATGGCTTCGGCCCAGTCGCCGCCTTCACGAACCCAGCCGCGTGCCGCCAGCCGCGACCCGCGGACGTCGATGGCGATACCGATCTTCTCGCCGTGCTCGGCGATGACCTTCTCGCACCAGGCCGGGTTCTCCAGCGCCGCCGTGCCGATGTTGACCCGCCGGCAGCCGGTGGCCAGCGCCCGCTCCAGGGAAGCGTCGTCGCGAATCCCGCCGGAGAGTTCCACGTTGAGGTGCATCTGGCCGACGATCTCGGCGATGACGTCGGCGTTCGAGCCTCGGCCGAAGGCGGCGTCCAGGTCCACGAGGTGGAGCCACTGCGCGCCCCCGTCCTGCCACCGCTGGGCGGCGGCGAGCGGATCGCCGAAGGTCTTCTCGGAGCCGGCGACGCCCTGGGTGAGTTGGACGGCCTGGCCGCCCTGCACGTCGACGGCGGGCAGCAGATACAGGGATTCGGTCACGGGCAGCAACCCTAGCGCTGCCCGAGCCCCGCCTTGCGGCCCGGGGCGTCGGCGAAACGGGCGGACCCGCCCTCAGGCCAGGGAAGCCACCCAGTTGCGCAACAACCGGGCGCCCGCCCGACCGGACTTCTCCGGGTGGAATTGAGTGACGCTCAGCGGCCCGGCCTCGACGGCGGCCACGAAGCGGTCCCCGCCGTGCTCGGCCCAGGTGAGCAGCGCTCCGGTTGGCCAGTGGGCCTCGTGGACGCCGTAGCTGTGCACGAAGTAGAAGCGCTCCCCCGCGACCCCGGCGAACAACAGGGACTCCTGTGGTGCCGCGACGGTGTTCCAGCCCATGTGGGGCAGGCGCTCAGCGCGGAGCCGCTCGACGCGTCCGGGCAGGACGCCCACGCCCGCGGTGACCACACCGTGCTCGTCGCCCGCCTCGAACATGACCTGTTCTCCGACGCAGATGCCCAACACGGGACGCCCAGCGTCGAGTCGGCGCCGGATGATCGCGGGGCCGCCGACGGCTTCCAGGCCCGCCATGCAGGCGGCGAAGGCGCCCACCCCGGGCACCACGAGGCCATCGGCTTCCCAGGCCTGCTCGGCGTCGGCGGTCAAGGTGACCTGCGCGCCCGTCGCGGCCAGCGCGCGGGTCGCGGAGTGCAGGTTGCCCGACCCGTAGTCGAGCACCGCGACGCTCGCGCTCACAAGGCGCCCTTGGTGGAGGGGATCTGGTCGGCGATCCGCGGGTCGGGTTCGACGGCGATGCGCAGCGCCCGCGCCAGGGCCTTGAACTGGGCCTCGACGATGTGGTGGGGGTCGCGGCCGCGCACCAGATCCAGGTGGACGCACAACCCGGCATTCAGCGCGAGGGACTCGACCACGTGATACGTCATCGACCCGGCATACGGCACCCCCGAGCCGCCGATCAGGGCGTACACCTGAGCCTCGGGCTCGCCGTGGCAGACGGCGTACGGACGCCCGGCGACGTCGACGACGCAACGGGCCAGCGCCTCGTCCAGCGGCACCAGGGCGTCGCCGAACCGGCGGATGCCGCGCTTGTCCCCCAGCGCCTCGCGCACTGCCTGGCCGATCACGATGGCGGTGTCCTCCACGACGTGGTGCCCGTCGATGTGGACGTCGCCGCTGGCCTGGACGGTGAGGTCGATCAGGGAGTGCTTGCTGAGCGCGGTCAGCATGTGGTCGTAGAAGCCGACGCCGGTGGCGATATCGGAGACGCCCGTGCCGTCGAGGTTCACCTCGACGGTGATCGTGGACTCGCTGGTGCTGCGTTCGATGCGCGCGGTGCGTGCCATCACTCCCCCTTCCTCGCGGCGTCCACGCGCGCGAGCGCGTCGTAGAACGCCGCCATTTCCTGTGGTGTCCCCGCGCTGACGCGCAGGAAGCCGTCGGGTCCGGTCTCCCGGACCAGGACGCCCTGGTCGAGCAGCTGCTGCCAGGCGGCGTGCCGATCGGCCCAGCGCCCGATCAGGACGAAGTTGGCGTCCGAGTCGACCACGTCGAAACCCATCTCGGGGCCCCGGCGCAGCAGTTCGTCGCGGGTGGCGCGCAACTCGTCGACGCGGGCCAGCATCTCGTCGGCGTGGCGCAGGGCCACCGACGCGACCGCCTGGGTTTGCGCCGAAAGGTGGTAGGGCAGCCGGACGATCCGGCAGGCGTCGACGATCGCGGGCGCGGCGGCCAGGTAGCCCAGGCGTCCCCCGGCGAACGCGAACGCCTTGCTCATGGTGCGGCTCACGACGAGGTTGCCGTGCTCGGCCAGCAGGCTGAGCGCAGTCTGTTCCGGGTGCCGGGCGAACTCCTGGTAGGCCTCATCGACCACCACGATCGCGTCGGTTCCTGCCAGCACCTCCTCGATGACGGCCAGCGGCGTCGAGGTACCGGTGGGGTTGTTCGGCGTCGTGATGAGCACGACCGTCGGGGAGAACCGCTCGATGGCGAGCAGGATCGTCGCCGCGTCCAAGCTGTAGTCCTCGCGTCGGGGCGCGGTGACGTACTCCGTGTGGGTGTTGCGGGCGTACTCGGGGTACATCGAGTAGGTGGGCGTGAACGTCAGGACGCGGCGACCCGGGCCACCGAAGGCGCCCAGCACGTGCGTCATCACCTCGTTCGAGCCGTTGGCGGCCCAGATGTTCGCCACCCCCAGGCCGTGGCCGAGGTAGTCGGCGAGCTGGCTGCGCAACCGGGTGAACTCCCGATCCGGGTAGCGGTGGTAGACCCCCGAGGAGATCGCCTGGGCCATGTCAGCGAGCATCGCACCCGAAGGCGGGTAGGGATTCTCGTTGACGTTGAGGCACACGGGCACGTCGAGCTGCGGCGCCCCGTAGGGCTCCTCGCCCACGAGTTCGGGCCGCAGCGGCAGGTCCGCCAGGGTGGGTTGGGGCTTCACCAGCGGTCCCCCTGTTCGCGCGCGGTACGGATCGTGATGGCGGCGGCGTGGCCGGGCAGGCCCTCTTCGCCCGCGAAGGTCACCACGGTCGGCCCGACCTCACGCAGGGCCGCTTCGTCGTAGTCGATCAGGTGCACGGTGCGGCAAAAACTCCGCACGGTCAGCCCGGAGCTGTAGCGGGCCGCCCCGGCCGTGGGCAGGACGTGCGTCGAACCGGCCGAGTAGTCCCCCAGCGGCACGGGAGCCCACGGTCCGATGAAGATCGCCCCTGCATTCTTGACGCGGTGCGCGACGGCGCGGGCCTCGCGGGTCTGCACCTCCAGGTGCTCGGCCCCGTAGGCGTCCACGACCTTGAGTCCCTGCTCGATGTCGTCGACCAGCACGATCGCCGACTGCGGCCCGGTCAGCGCCGTCTCGATGCGGTCGGTGTGATCGAGCACGGCGACCTGTCCGGCCAGCAGGTCGTTGACCCGTGCGGCGAGTGCGGGCGAATCGGTCACGAGCACCGACCCTGCCATGGGATCGTGCTCGGCCTGGCTGATCAGATCGGCGGCCACGAAGGCCGGGTCGGCCTGCTCATCTGCCAAGACGGCGATCTCCGTGGGACCGGCCTCGGCGTCGATGCCGACGACGCCGCGCAGCAGCCGCTTGGCGGCCACGACGTAGATGTTGCCCGGCCCGGTGACCAGGTCGACGGCCTCGCACAGCCCGGGCACCCCGTAGGCGAACATCGCGATGGCCTGAGCGCCGCCCACCGCGTACACCTCCGTGACCCCCAGCAGGTGACACAACCCGAGGATCGAGGGGTGCGGCCAGCCACCGAAGGCGGCGTTCGGCGGGGTCGCCACCGCCAGGCTCTCCACCCCGGCCACCTGAGCGGGCACCACGTTCATCAGCACGCTGGACGACAGCGGCGCCAACCCGCCCGGCACGTACAGCCCGACGCGCCGCACCGGGGACGTCTTCGTCTCGATGACCGCCCCCTCGGCCACGTCCACGCTCACCACACCGGGGGTCCCCTCGCTGTTCGCGACGGCGCGACGGCGACGGATCGACTCCTCGAACGCGGCCCGCACCTGCGGGTCGAGTTCGGCCGCACACCGCGCCAGGTGCTCGACCGGAACCCTGAACTGGTCAGGGACGACGCCGTCGAACCGCTCCGCGAACTCGGCCAGCGCATCGGCGCCCCGCTGCGCGACCGCGTCGCAGATGGGCTTCACGGTAGCCAGGGCATGCTCCACGTCGAACGCTCCCCGCGGCACCACGGTGCGGTAGTCGGGGTTTGTTCCTCGGACGTCGATCACGCGCAGCTTCACAAGGGTGATTGTATGGGCGTCATGTTCATCGGACTCGGCACGGTCGCGAACGTGGTCACCGTCGCCGCAGGAGCCGGCCTAGGATTGCTCCTCGGTGACCGGATCCCCCCACGTACCCGCGACACCGTCACCGACGCCTTGGGGCTCATCACGGTCGTACTGGGGATCAGCTCCGCCTTGACGCTCTCCTCCACCGCGATGAGCGATGCCGTCGGCAGCGGTGCCCCGACGCTCATCGTGCTCGGCTCGCTCCTGATCGGCGCCCTGATCGGGTCTGGGCTGCGCCTGGAAGAGCGGCTCGAGTCCGGCGCGGAGCGGCTGCGTACCCGGTTCGCCGGCGCCGGGGAGGCCGGAACGTTCGTCTCGGCAGTGGTGACGCCGACCCTGCTGTTCTGCATCGGTCCGCTCACCATCCTCGGCTCGCTGTCGGACGGGATGGGACACGGCGCCGATCAGCTACTGGTCAAGGCGGTCCTGGACGGGTTCGCTGCGATCGCCTTCGCCAGCTCGCTCGGCTGGGGAGTGCTGTTCTCGGCGCTGGCCGTCGGCATCGTCCAGGGCGGGCTGACGCTCGCCGCGTTCTGGCTGGGTGACCTGTTCAGCCTGGCTCAGATCGACGTCTTGAGCGCCACCGGCGGCGTCATCCTGATCGCCCTGGGCATCCGGCTGCTCAAGATCAAGGACATCCCGGTCGGTGACCTGCTGCCCGCCTTGGTAGTGGCGCCGATCCTCATCCAGGTGGTCGCCGCGTTCCGGTGACCACCCCCGACGGAAGGAATCGCATGGCCAAGAAGAAGCACCCCGCGGGGACCCCGGCGCTGCAGGCGCTCCTCGCCGCCGGGATCGCTTTCGAGCCGGTCGAGTACACCCACCACGGCGACAGTCACGACTTCGGTGCCGAGGCGGCCCGCGAGACCGGCATCGACCCCGCACGGCTCTACAAGACGCTCATCGTGTCCATCGGCCCCCACCAGCTCGCCGTCGGCGTCGTCCCGGTCTCGGGCCGGCTCGACCTGAAGAAGACCGCGGCGGCCCTGGGTGCCAAGAAGGCCGAGATGGCCGACCCGAAGCTGGCCGAGCGTAGTTCCGGCTACGTCCTGGGTGGGGTGTCCCCGCTCGGTCAGCGGACCCCGCTGCCGACGGTGATCGACGCTTCGGCACAGACCTGGTCCACCATGTACGTCTCCGGCGGCAAGCGCGGCCTGCAACTCGGGATCGCCCCTCAGGACCTCGCACGCGCCACGGGCGCGCAGTTCGCCGACATCGCGCACGCCTGAACGCAGGCGGCAGCCTCAGCCCTCGAGCGAGGAGGTCGGAGCGAAGGCATCGTCGCTCAGGGCGTCCGGCTCATCCCGGGGCCGACGGCGCTGCTGCGGCTCCTCACCCGGGGAGAGGTCCGGGCCGAGCGAGGCCGCGAACAGGGGAACGGCGATGGCCGCGAACACCCACAGCGCCAGGGCCGAGGGCGTCGTGAGTTCCAGCGCCATCCTGACCGACTCCCCCGGCTGAGCCGCGGCCATGCGCTGCTCGAACTGGCCGGGCCCGATCAACTCGCCGACCACCCAGCAGGTACCGCCCGCGAGCAGACTCAATCCGGCGGTGATGAGCGCGACCGGCCAGCCGAGTTGCCGCAGCATGATCCAGCATGCGATCCCGATCGCCACGCCACCCAGCACGGCCAGCACGGAGAACCAGAAGTTGGCCGAGAACGCCTCAGCCAGGCTGTCGTCGCCGATCAGGGCGTGACCATCGGCCTGCACCACATAGCTCGGCAGCACGGCCAGGTTCGCCCACACCAAGGCGCACACCACCCCGACCAGCGCGGCGAGGATCGCCATGGTGCCGGTCCGCAGAGCAGCGGTGGTGAAGCGCATGGACTGCATGCTAGGCGCTGACACTGGAGGGGCCCAATAACGCCTTCAGGTCGGCGACCAACGATCCGGAATGCTGCACCCGCAGCCGGTCATCGAGCCGCCACACGGTGGCGCGCTGCGGACTGACCAGCCGGAGCCGCACCTCCTGGGAGCCGGGATGCTGCCGCAACGTGAACTTGAGCTGCTCGACGACCTCGGGAGTGCACCGTGTCGTGGGCAACGAGATGGTGACGGGACCGGCCTGCGCGGTGGTGACGTCGGGGAAGGACACGTCGGACGCAGTCAGCTCGACGGATTCATCCCGCTCACGCAGGCGGCCACGAATCCGGACGACCACGTCGGTGCCCAGCGACATCGCCACCGGCGAGTAGGCCTTGTTGAACACCATCACCTCGATGGCTGCCTCCAGATCCTCGACCGTGAGGATGGCCCAGATCTTGCCGTCCTTGGTCTGCTTGCGCTGGATGCCGGTGATCATGCCGCAGATCGTGACCGTGCCCTCCTTGGGGCCGTCCTCGGCACCCAGATGGGCGATGCTGACGTCGCGGTTCGCTGCGAGGACGTGCTCGAGCCCCTGGAGGGGATGATCGCTGACGTAGAGCCCCAGCATCTCTCGTTCGAAGGCCAGGCGGGTCATCTTCTCCCACTCCGGCAGTTCGGGAACCGGGGACGCCGCGAGCGCGCCCGCCCCCGAGTCGTCGTCACCGAAGAACTCGCCGAACAGGTCGTCTTGGCCGTTGGCCTGATTGCGTTTGAGGTCGACGACCTCGTCCACCTTCTGCTCGAAGACCTCCATCAGGCCGCGACGGGTGTGCCCCATCGAGTCGAACGCGCCCGCCTTGATCAGCGACTCGATGACGCGCTTGTTGCACACCACCGCGGGCACCTGATCCAGGAAACCGTTGAAGTCCTTGGCGCGGCCGTGCTCCTGGCGGGCCTCGACGATGCCCGCGACGACGTTGTTGCCGACGTTGCGGATGGCGCCCAGGCCAAAGCGGATGTCGGAGCCGACAGGCGTGAACCGCCCCTGAGACTCGTTGACGTCCGGCGGCAGCACGTGGATCCCCATGCGGCGGCACTCGGCCAGGTAGATCGCCGACTTGTCCTTGTCGTCACGCACGGACTCCAGCAGGGCGGCCATGTACTCGGCCGGGTAGTGCGCCTTGAGATAGGCCGTCCAATACGACACCACCCCGTAGGCGGCCGCGTGTGACTTGTTGAAACCGTAGGCCGAGAAGGGGACCATCGTCTCCCACAGGGCCGCGATCGCCTCGGAGGAGTAGCCGTTGGCCTTCATGCCCGGCTCGAAGTTGGCGAACTCGGCGTCCAGGACCGACTTCTTCTTCTTGCCCATGGCACGCCGCAGCAGGTCGGCGGCACCCAGGCTGTAGCCCGCCAGTTCCTGAGCGATCTGCATGACCTGCTCCTGGTACACCAGCAGGCCGTAGGTCTCCCCCAGCAGCTTGTCCAGGGGGCCGCTCAACTCGGGGTGGATGTGCGTGACGGGCTGCTGCCCGTTCTTGCGCATCGCGTAGTTCACGTGGGTGTTGGTCCCCATCGGACCCGGCCGGTAGAGCGCGCCCAGCGCGGTGATGTCGGCGAACTTGTCCGGGCGCATCAGGCGGCACAGCGCCCGGTAGCCGGAACCATCGAACTGGAACACGCCCAGGGTGTCGCCGCGGGTCAGCAGATCGTAGGTGTCCGGATCGTCCGGGGTCCGGGCCAGTGCGTCCAGGTCGAGGTCGACGTCGGCGTTGATCTTCACGTTGCGCACCGCGTCGTCGAGGATCGTCAGGTTCCGCAGGCCCAGGAAGTCCATCTTGACCAGGCCCAGCGTCTCGCAGGTCGGGTAGTCGAACTGGGTGATGATCTGGCCGTCTTGCTCCCGCTTCATGACGGGAATGACGTCCATCAGGTTGCGGCTGGACATGATGACGCCCGCCGCGTGGACGCCCCACTGCCGCTTGAGCCCCTCGATGCCGCGTGCGGTGTCGACGACCTCGCGGACCTCCGGCTCGGACTCGTACAGTTCGCGGAACTCGGTGCCCTCGCCGTAGCGGTCGTGCTCGGGGTTGAACACGTCGGCGATAGCGACGTCCTTGCCCTGCACCGGTGGTGTGTAGACCTTGGTGATCTGCTCCCCCAGCGCGTACGGCTTCCCCAGGACGCGGCCCGAGTCCTTGATCGCCTGCTTGGCCTTGATGGTGCCGTAGGTGACGATCTGGCAGACCTTGTCGTCGCCGTACTTCTCGGTGACGTACTTGATCACCTCGCCGCGACGACGCTCGTCGAAGTCGACGTCGAAGTCGGGCATCGAGGGGCGTTCGGGGTTGAGGAAGCGCTCGAAGATCAGCCCGTGCGGATGCGGGTCCAGGTCGGTGATCCGCATGGCGAAGGCGCACATCGAACCGGCGCCGGAGCCGCGTCCGGGCCCCACCCGGATGCCGTTCTCTTTGGCCCAGCGGATGTAGTCGGCCACGACCAGGAAGTACCCGGGGTACCCCTTGCCGATGATGATGCCCTCTTCGTACTTGGCCTGGCTGAGCGCGTACTCCGGCACGCCGTCGGGGAAGCGCTCGTGCAGGCCGCGGTCGACCTCCTTGACGAACCAGGACTCCTCGGTCTCTCCCTCGGGAACGGGGAAGGCGGGCATGTAGATGCCGGTGCCCTCGTCGAAGTCGGTGCTGCAGCGCTCGGCGATCGCCAACGTGTTGTCGCAGGCCTCGGGCAGGTTACTGAACAGCAGCCGCATCTCCGCGGGACTCTTGAGGTAGTAGCCGGAACCGTCGAACTTGAAGCGGCCGGGAGTGTCTTTGTTGGAGCCCGCGCTCACGCACAGCAACGTGTCGTGGTCGTCGGCGTCCTCGGCATGGACGTAATGCAGGTCGTTCGTGGCGACCAGGGGCAGGTCGAGCTGTTTGGCCAGCCGCAGCAGATCCGCGCGGACGCGGGTCTCGATGTCGAGGCCGTGGTCCATCAACTCGACGTAGAAGTTGCCCTTGCCGAAGATGTCACGGAACTCGGCTGCCGACTCCACCGCCTGGTCGTACTGCCCCAGCCGCAGGTAGGTCTGCACCTCGCCCGAGGGGCAGCCGGTCGTGGCGATCAGCCCGGGAGCGTACCGGTTGAGCAGTTCGCGGTCGGCGCGCGGCTTGTAGAAGAAGCCTTCCAGCGACGACAGGGAACTCAACCGGAACAGGTTGTGCATCCCCTCCTTGTTGGACGCCCACATCGTCATGTGCGTGTAGGCACCCTTGGAGGCGACGTCATCGCCGGTGCCGTCACCGAACTGCACGCGCTTGCGTTCGCTGCGGTGCGTCTTCGGCGTCAGGTACGACTCCAGCCCGATGATCGGCTTGACCGAGCTCCCCTTCGCGGTCGCGTACCACTCGTGCGCGCCGAACAGGTTGCCGTGGTCGGTGATCGCCAGGGCACGCATGCCCATCTGCTCACAGCTCTTGACCAGGTCTTTGAGACGTGCGGCACCGTCCAACATCGAGAACTCCGAGTGGCAGTGCAGGTGAACGAATTCGTCGCCCATAAGTGTGGTTCAACCTCCCAGGGGCCCCACCCTAGCCGGTGAACACGACATTCCCGGACCGTCCGCCCCGTGCGTCGGGGCGCCTGGTTGCCTTCCCGTCGCCGGCGGCGAAGACTGCCTAGCTGAACTTCCCCGTGACGTTGTGAACGCGGGCTGAGGGAGTCTGGCCGC
>NZ_DAIOIA010000010.1:0-45234 GCF_036744435.1 Propioniciclava sp.
GGACGTCCGGGGTTCGGATGCCCGGTCGAGCGGCGCTATGCTCGGCCTCGTGCATATGTCGGCTCTCGTAGTTCGCAAGCGCGTCGCCTGACGGCAACGTCTACGACGCGCTCCCTCGTACGCCTTCTCGGCGACGGGGGTTTTTCTTTGCAATGAGGCAACCGAGCACACCGAACCGATCAGAGGGGATGATCACGATGACGCAAGAGCAGCAGTCCAAGATCCTGACCGGCGCGCAGGCGCTGGTGGAGTCGATGGAGAGGCTCGGGGTCGAGGTCGTATTCGGCATTCCCGGCGGCGCGATCCTTCCGGCCTACGACCCGCTCGGCCAAAGCGAGCTGATCCAGCACATCCTGGTGCGGCACGAACAGGGCGCGGCTCACGCCGCCGAGGGGTACGCGATGACCACCGGACGCGTCGGCGTCTGCATGGCTACCTCCGGGCCGGGGGCCACCAACCTGGTGACCGGCATCGCCGACGCCTACCTGGACTCGGTGCCGATCGTGGCGATCACGGGTCAGGTCGCCTCCGCGGCGATTGGCACGGATGCGTTCCAGGAAGCCGACATCCGGGGCATCACGTTCCCGATCACGAAGCACTCCTTCCTGGTGACCCGCCCCGAGGACATCCCGGCCGCGGTCAAGGCGGCGTTCCACATCGCCAGCACGGGGCGTCCTGGACCGGTGCTGGTCGACATCTCCAAGGACGCGCTGGCGTCCTCGGCCCCGTTCGAGTGGCCGGCCGAGATCGACCTGCCCGGCTACAAGCCGACCGTGCGGCCGCACGCACGTCAGATCCGGGAGGCGGCACGTCTGATTCGTGAAGCCCAGCGCCCCGTCCTGTACGTGGGCGGCGGCGTCGTCAAGGCGGAGGCCTATGAGGTCCTCGCGGAACTGGTGAAGCTCACCGGCATTCCCGTCGTCACGACGCTGATGGCCCGCGGGGCGTTCCCCGACAGCGACCCCCTCCACATGGGTATGCCCGGCATGCACGGAACGGTGTCGGCCGTGGCGGCGATGCAGCGCGCCGACCTGCTGGTGACCCTCGGAGCCCGGTTCGATGATCGGGTGACCGGACGCCTGGACAGCTTCGCGCCCGATGCCACGATCATCCACGCCGACATCGATCCGGCGGAGATCGGGAAGAACCGCAACGCGGACGTCCCGATCGTGGGCGACGTCAAGCTGGTGATCGAGTCGCTGAACGGGGTGCTGCGCGGCGAAGACATGGCGGACCGGTCCGCCTGGGTGAGCTACCTCCAAGGCCTCAAGCAACGCTACGCCCCCCACCCGGAGCCCACCAAGGACGGGCAACTCAGCCCGGAGTACGTCATTCAGCGGCTCGGGCAGCTCGTGGGCGACGCCTACTACGTGGCCGGGGTGGGGCAGCATCAGATGTGGGCTGCCCACTTGCTGCCCTTCGAGAAGCCCGGACGTTGGCTCAACAGTGGCGGCGCCGGAACCATGGGCTACTGCGTCCCCGCCGCCATGGGAGCCCAGGTGGGCGTGCCGGGGCAGACCGTGTGGGGGATCGATGGCGACGGCTGCTTCCAGATGACGAATCAGGAACTCGTCACCTGCACGCTGAACAACATCCCCATCAAGATCGCCGTGATCAACAACGAGAGCCTGGGCATGGTCCGCCAGTGGCAGACCCTGTTCTATGAGGGGCGCTACTCCAACACCGACCTGAAGAGTCGTCGGGTCCCCGACTTCCCGATGCTCGCCGAGGCCATGGGGGCCGTCGGGTTGCGCGCGGAGACCGTCGAGGAGGTCGATGACGTCATCGCGAAGGCGATGGAGATCAACGACCGACCCGTGGTCGTGGAGTTCCTCGTCCACAAGGACGCCATGGTGTGGCCGATGGTGCCCGCCGGCACGAGCAACGATGACATTCTGATCGCCAGGGACCTGGCGCCGAAGTGGGAGGAAGAGATCCTGTGAAGACCCATACCCTCAGCGTCCTGGTCGAGAACAAGCCCGGCGTCCTCGCCCGCATCTCCGGGCTGTTCGCCCGCCGCGGTTACAACATCGAGTCGCTGGCCGTCGGCCCGACCGAGCGTCCCGAACTGAGCCGGATCACCGTCCAGGTCGCCGCCAACGCCCCCGCCGTTCTCGAACAGATCACCAAGCAGCTGAACAAGCTCGTCGAGGTGATCAAGATCGTCGAGCTTGAGGACACGGCCGTGCGCCGCGAGATGATCTTGATCAAGCTGAAGGCCGATCCGGTCGCCCGCAGCCAGATCATCGACATCGTTCAGTTGTTCCGCGGCAAGACCGTCGACGTGCACAACGACTCGATGGTCATCGAAGCCACCGGCAGCCCCGACAAGCTGGAGGCGTTGCTGGAGATGCTGCGCCCCTACGGCGTCCGGGAGTTGGTGCAGTCGGGCCTGGTGGCCATGGCGCGTGGCTCGAAGTCACTGACCGATCGTTCGACCCGGGGGGAGCGGCTGAAGCCGTCCGCCTACTGACCGCGGGGCGCGCGGTGCGAACCGACGCCCCATGCTGGGTGGTAAGCCACCCGTACAGACCCATCAACAATGGAAAGAAGAGTTCCCGCTATGGCAGAGATGTTCTACGACGACAACGCCGACCTGTCGATCATCCAGGGCCGCAAGGTCGCGGTTATCGGCTACGGCTCCCAGGGGCACGCGCACGCGATGAACTTGCGCGACTCCGGCGTCGACGTCCGTATCGGGCTCAAGGAGGGCTCCAAGAGCCGCGCCAAGGCCGAGGCCGAGGGCTTCCGGGTGCTGACGGTCGCCGAGGCGTCCGCGGAGGCGGACCTGATCATGGTTCTGGCCCCTGACCAGCATCAGCGATCCATCTACACCGAGTCGATCGAGCCGCACCTGCAGCCCGGCGACGCGCTGTTCTTCGCGCACGGCTTCAATATCCGCTTCGGCTACGTGACGGCCCCGGCCGGTGTTGACGTTGCCATGGTCGCCCCGAAGGGCCCGGGTCACCTGGTCCGCCGTGAGTACGCCGAGGGACGGGGCGTCCCGGTCATCGTCGCGGTCGAGAAGGATGAGACCGGCAACGCCTGGCCGTTGGCGCTGTCGTACGCGAAGGCGATCGGCGGCCTGCGTGCCGGCGGCATCAAGACCACCTTCACCGAGGAGACCGAGACCGACCTGTTCGGTGAGCAGGCCGTCCTGTGTGGGGGCGTGTCCGCGCTGGTCGAGGCGGGCTTCGAGACTCTCGTCGAGGCGGGCTACCAGCCTGAGGTCGCCTACTTCGAGTGCCTGCACGAGCTCAAGCTGATCGTCGACCTGATGTATGAGGGTGGCATCGCCAAGCAGCGGTGGAGCATCTCCGACACCGCGGAGTTCGGCGACTACGTCTCCGGTCCGCGCGTCATCGACGCCCAGGTGAAGCAGAACATGAAGGGCGTGCTGTCCGACATCCAGTCGGGCGCGTTCGCGAAGCGCTTCATCGACGATCAGGACGCTGGTGCACCCGAGTTCAAGGCGTTCCGTGAGCAGGCCGAGAAGCACCCGATCGAGGCGACCGGGCGTGAGTTGCGCAAGCTGATGGCGTGGGTGAAGAGCCACGACGACGATTACGTCGAGGGCACCGCCGCCCGCTGACGCGGCGGTGAGTTCTCAGCGGGGCGCCCGGACCTGGTCCGGGCGCCCCGCTTTCATGTCTTCCCCTGACTGGGCCCGGGATCACCGCCCCGCGACATGCCGCGACGGCGGGGTGCCCCTGGGGACAGCCCGCCGTCGCGCGGTAGTGAACTCAGCCGATGGCCAACTGCTGGCCGACGAAGATGAGGTTCGGGTTGGAGACCTGGTCCTGGTTGAGGCTCCACAGCGAACGCCAGCCGCCATCGACGCCGTGCGCGGCAGCCAGATCGCTCATGGTGTCCCCGGCCTTGACCGTGATGAACCGCTTGCCGGCCGTCGCGGTCGACTTGACCGTGGTGGCGCGCTTGGCGCTCGTGGTGGTGGAGGACGACGTCGCCGCGCTCTTGGTGGAGGCCTTGGCCTTGGTGGTGCTCGTGGTGGAGGCGGTGGACGCCTTCGTCGTGGTCGCCTTCTTGGTGGTCGACTTAGTGGTGGTCGACTTGGTCGAGGACGATGCGGTGGAGCGGGTGGCCTGCTGCGCGGCCGCCTCAGCGGTGCCATCGGAGGAGCCACCGTTGGCCTTGGTCAGGCCCGCCTTCTTCGAGCAGGTGGGCCACGCGCCGGCGCCCTGGCCAGCCAGCACCTTCTTGGCCACCGCGATCTGCTGGGCCTTCGTCGCCTGTGCCGCGGTCGGGGCGTACGCGGTGCCGCCGTAGGCCCGCCAGGTGGAGGAGCTGAACTGGAGGCCGCCGGAGTAGCCGTTGCCCGTGCTGATCGCCCAGTTGCCGCCGGACTCGCATTGGGCGACCGAGTCCCAGACGTCCGCGTGTGCCGGGGCCGCCAAGGCGACGGATCCGCCGACGGCGACGGCCGAAGTGGCCATGATCGCGAGCAGACGCTTCGGAGTGTGGTTCATGGTTTTCCTTTCGAGCGGTATCCCCCCGGCGCAGGGCCGACCAGAGGATGTTGCAGCGTCAGCCTAAGCCAAAGTCTGAGAAAAACCAAAGTAACTTCACGGGAGTTTCTCAGGGATGTGGGGTTGGGGTCCCCCAGAGGGCTGGAAGGGGTCTGGCATTCTTGCCTGCGTGCAGGACATCCGAACCCAGGGACTGACCGCGGCAGACGTGGCCGAACGGGTCGCGCGAGGCCAGGTCAACACACTCCCTCCCCGTAGCGGTCGGACGGTCGGGCAGATCGTCCGAGACAACGTCTTCACCCGCATCAACGCCATCCTGGCCGTCTTGCTGGTCGTCGTCTTGACCACGGGATCCTGGATCAATGCGGCCTTCGGGCTGCTGATCATCGCCAACTCGGCCATCGGGATCATCCAGGAGCTCCGCGCGAAACACACGCTCGATTCGCTCGCAGTCGTGGGCGAGGCCCAGCCGCTGGTCCATCGAGCCGACGGCGTCCTGCGGCTTCCCCGAGACCACGTGGTCCTCGACGACCTCATCGAACTGGCCCCCGGTGACCAGTTGGTCGTCGACGGCGAGGTCGTCAGCGCCGACCATCTCGAGGTCGACGAAAGCCTGCTCACGGGAGAGGCCGACCCGGAGCCGAAGCAGGTCGGTGACTCCGTCATGTCCGGCAGCTTCGCGGTCGCCGGGGCCGGGCTCTATCGGGCCACCAAGGTCGGCGCCGATGCGTATGCGGCCCAGTTGGCGGCCGAGGCGTCCAAGTTCACCTTGGTCCACTCCGAACTCCAAGGCGGCATCAACAAGATCCTGCGGTTCATCACCTGGCTTCTGATCCCGGTCGGGTTGGCGACGATCGTCGTCCAGCTCACGCTGCCGGGAGTCGCCTGGAACCAGGCCATCCTGGGCATGGCCGGGGCCCTGGTCCCGATGGTGCCCGAGGGGTTGGTGCTCATCACGTCCATGGCATTCGCGCTCGGGGTGATCCGGCTCGGCCGCCAGAAGGTGCTGGTGCAGGAGCTTGCCGCCATCGAAGGGCTCGCCCGCGTCGACGTGGTCTGCGCCGACAAGACCGGGACCCTCACCGAACAGGGGATGCGCTGCCAGCGCATCCTCCCGATCGCCGACCTTGCTGAACCTGAGGTGCGCGACGTCCTGGCGAACCTCACCGCTGCCGACCCGCATCCCAACGCCTCCCTTGTGGCGATAGCCGAGGCGGTCGGGACGCCGGAACGTCCCTGGACGCCGACGCAGCGGGCACCGTTCACGTCGGCCAAGAAGTGGTCGGGGGCTCGGTTCGGGGACCGGGAGGGCTGGGTGCTCGGTGCTCCGGACGTCCTGGCGGATGGCCCGGTGGCAGCCCAGGCCGAGGAGTTGGCCTCCGGGGGGCTGCGGGTGCTGCTCGTCGGCCGCTCGGACGACATCGCCACCGAGTCGGCACCGGGGCACGTCGACCCCGTCGCCTTGGTGGTCCTCGAGCAGCGGGTCCGCCCCGACGCGCGTGCCACGCTGGAGTACTTTCACGACCAAGACGTGACCGTGAAGGTCATCTCAGGAGACAACGCCCGCTCGGTGGGGGCCGTGACATCGGCTCTGGGGGTCAGCACTGGGGAGCCGGTGGACGCCCGCACCCTGGACACCCCGGCCAGACTCAGCGAGGCCGTCGCGGAGCACAACGTCTTCGGCCGCGTCACCCCCGACCAGAAGCGCGCCATGGTCGGGGCACTGCAGCAGCAGGGCCACACGGTCGCCATGACCGGCGATGGGGTCAACGACGTGCTGGCCCTCAAGGACGCCGACCTCGGAGTCGCCATGGGGTCGGGCGCGCCCGCGACTCGGGCCGTCGCCAAGATCGTGCTGCTCGACGACCGGTTCGCCACCCTGCCCGCCGTGGTGGGGGAGGGGCGTCGGGTCCTGGGCAACATCGAGCGCGTCGCGAACCTCTTCCTCACCAAGACGATCTACTCCGCGATCCTGGCCCTTCTCGTGGTGCTGTGGCGGCTTCCGTTCCCCTTCCTGCCGATCCACGTGACCATCACCGGGTGGTTCACGATCGGGATCCCGGCATTCCTGCTGTCGTTGGCCCCCAACAACGAACGTGCGCGGCCCGGGTTCGTGCAGCGGGTCATGCGCCTAGGGCTACCTGCCGGCAGCATCGTCGCCGTGACGACGTTCGTCACCTATCTGATCCTGCGGAACGGGAACCAACTCGGTGATGCGGTCTCCCTGCAGGTCTCCACGGCCACGCTGGCGTGCCTCATCGTGGGGGCCACCTGGGTGCTCTCGGTCGTGGCTCGCCCTTATCGCTGGAGTCGTGTCGCCCTCGTCGCGGCCGCCTATGGTGCGTATGCGGCGATCTTCGTCCTCCCCGTCACCGCGCACCTCTTCCGGCTCGACATCTCGAACGGGCCGATGATGCAGACCGGCGTGCTGATGGGCCTGCTCAGTGCGGGACTCGTCGAGGCCGCCTGGTGGATCCGGGCGAGGATCTTCGGCGTTCCGGCGATCCTGTGGGCTCCTCGCGGTGAGGACGCCGAGGAGGCCGTCGTGACGAGACGTCACGCCGAGCGCTGAGCCTCGGCCCTCGGCGCGCAGGGACCTGGCGCCGCGGTGCTCAGCCGGCCACCCGTGCCGCGATGGCGTCCCCCACCTGCGACGTGCTGCGAGCTGCGGTGCCACGGCTGGCGACGTCGGCGTCCACGGCCTGCTCGATCGCCACGGCTTCGGTGTGCCGCCCGAGGTGGTCCAGCAGCAGCGCCATCGAGGAGATGGTCGCGGTGGGGTCGGCGATACCCTGGCCGGCGATGTCGGGGGCCGAACCGTGAACCGGCTCGAACATGGAGGGGAACGCTCCGGTGGGGTTGATGTTGGCCGAGGCGGCCAGCCCGATCCCGCCGGTGACGGCCGCAGCCAGGTCGGTGATGATGTCGCCGAAGAGGTTGTCGGTGACGATGACGTCGAAGCGCTGCGGATCCTGCACCAGCATGATCATCGTGGCGTCCACGTGCAGGTAGTCGGTGGTCACCTCGGGGTACTCCGAAGCCACCGCGGTGAAGACCCGGTTCCACAGCCCGCCCGCGTTGACCAGGACGTTGTGCTTGTGCACCAGCGTGATCTTCTTGCGGCGGCGCATGGCACGCTCGAATGCGTCGCGCACCACACGCTCCACCCCACGGGCGGTGTTCACCGATACCTCGTTGGCCACCTCCGCGGCCGTGCCGCGGGCGAGTGAGCCGCCCACCCCGGCGTAGAGACCCTCGGTTCCCTCCCGGACCACGGTGAAGTCGATCGGGCCACGCGCAACGATGGCGTCGGACAGCGGCGTCACGACCCCCGGGTACAGCTTGGAGGGACGAAGATTGACGTAATGGTCGAAGGCGAAGCGGAGCTTCAGCAGGAGGCCGCGCTCCAGCAGGCCCGACGGGATGGCCTTGCTGCCGGGCGCCGCGCCGACGGCGCCGAGGATGATGGCGTCCACGCCGGCCAGTTCGGTCAGCACGCTCTCGGGGAGCACCTCGCCGGTCCGCTGCCAGCGTTCGGCGCCGAGGTCGTAGGGGACGTAACTGAAAGCGTCCGCACCAACCGCCGCGTCGAGCACCTTCAAGCCCTCGGCGACGACCTCGGGGCCGATGCCGTCCCCCCCGATCACGGCGATGGTGGGGCGTGCGGCGGCAGCGGTGTCGGTCATGGACGCAGCCTAGGGAGGCGGGCCCACGGTGGACGAATCCGTCTCGCCTCTCGGGCCCCAGGATGCGGGATCGCACGGTGGTCGGACGCCCACACCGAGCGGTCCGGGCGATACTGTGATGGGCATGTCCGTGACGTTCGAGATTTCGCCCAACCCGTCGCCCCGCACCGATGCGGAGGTGGCTGACCTCATCAAGGATCCGGGTTTCGGCCAGTACTTCACCGACCACATGGCGCAGATCACGTGGACGAAGGGGCAAGGGTGGCACTCCGCCAAGATCGTGCCCTACGGCCCGCTGTCGCTGGATCCCTCCGCGGCCGTCTTGCACTACGGTCAGGAGATCTTCGAGGGCATGAAGGCCTACCGGCACGAGGACGACTCGGTGTGGCTGTTCCGCCCCGAGCGCAACGCGCAACGGTTCCAGACCTCCGCAGCGCGGCTGATGCTGCCCGAACTGCCGGTCGATCTCTTCGTGGCCGCGGTCCGTGAGTTGGTCACGATCGATGCTCGTTACGTCCCCGAGGCGCAGGGGGAGCACAGCCTCTACCTGCGACCCTTCATGTTCGCCTCGGAGGCATTCCTCGGGGTGCGGGCGGCCGAGGAGGTCACGTTCTACGTGATCGCCTCCCCGGTCGGGCCGTACTTCGCCCAGGGAGTCACCGGCGTGGACATCTGGGTCACTGACCGCTGGGCGCGTGCCGGCGTGGGTGGCACCGGGGCGGCCAAGTGCGGCGGCAACTACGCCGCCAGCCTGATCGCCCAGTACGAGGGCTACGAGCATGGCTGCAACCAGGTCATGTTCATCGAAGCCTCCGAGAAGGACCGCGTGGAAGAACTCGGCGGGATGAACGTCTTCCTGATCAGCGCGCAGGGTGAACTGGTCACCCCTGCCTTGACCGGCACCATCCTGGACGGCATCACGCGCGACTCGATCCTCGCGGTGGGGGCTTCGCTCGGGCTCACGCCCGAGCAGCGTCGGTTGTCGGCGTCGGAGGTCTTCTCCGGTATCGCCGATGGCACGTTCGTGGAGGCGTTCTGCTGCGGCACCGCCGCGGTGATCAGCCCGATTTCGGGGTTCGTGACCGAACAGGGAGAGTACCGGCCCAGCGGCCAGGGCTTCACCCAGACGCTGAGCATCCGCGACGCTGTGCTCGATGTGCAGTACGGCCGTACCCCCGACGTGTACGGCTGGCTGCAGCGCGTCGTCTAGATTGGTGTGGTGACCTATTCCAACCCCGTGCAGCCGCGCGGCAACGCGTGGCTGGGCGCCGCCTTGGGCGTCGTGGCCGGACTGGTGATTCTGGGGCTGGCCTGGTTCGCCCTGGGCGGCCCCGCCTCGGCACAGCCCGTGCCGTCCCCCTCCGTGGCAGGGACGCCGACGCCGACGCGCTCCTCGGCAGCGGCCACCCCGACGGCGACCGCCAGCGCCACGCCCACGGGTTCCGCCAGCGCGGATGTCCCCGGCATCGTGCGGGAGTTGGCCGCCGGTAGCTGGGTGACGGTGCTGGACTCGCTGCCACAGCAGGGCACCACACCGCAGGCCGCCCTGGCCCGCGCCGCCGCCCTGAGTCGCGACGGCTTCACCGCTTCCCCAGTCGACACCAACGCCATCGCTGGCCTCAACCCTGGGTTCTACGCGATCGCGGTGACGGGTCTCGGCTCGCAGGCCGACGCCTACGCCGTCTGCGACCAGATGGGAGTGCCCCGCGGCGCCCGCTGCTATCCGCGGGAGATCCAAGGCGCACGGTGAGTGTGCACCGGCGGCACCTGCTGGTCGCAGGTGCGATGCTTCCGCTCGCCGTCTGGACGGCTCCGCCGGTCGGCGCGGCTCCGGCGCTCCCGGTCATCCGGCCGCGCAGCGCCTGGGCTAAGGGGCTGATGCCCACCGGCACCCTCATGGCGGAGACGGACGTCAGGTTCCTCCTCATCCACCACACTGAGACCCCCAACACCGACGCGCCGGACGACACCGCCCAGCGTCTGCGGAGCATCTTCTCGTTTCACACCGGACGCCAGCGCGGCTGGCCCGACGTGGCCTACAACTTCTTCGTCGACCGGCATGGGGTGATCTGGGAGGGTCGCCAGGGCAGCATCGCGGGACCGGTCCGGGGCGATGCCACCGGCGGCTCGCAGGGCTTTGCCGAACTGGCCTGCTTCGTAGGGGACTTCACCGCCGAGACTCCCACGGAAGAGGCGTTGACCTCCATGTCTGCACTGCTCGCCTGGCTGGCCGCCCGCAACGGCCTCGACCTGACGACGCCCGCGACGTTCGTCTCGCGCGGCTCGAATCGCTGGCGCGCGGGCGCCCAGGTCACCACCGACCAGATAGCCGGGCACCGAGACATGTCGCGAACCGCCTGTCCCGGCGACGCGTTGTACCCGCTGCTGGCCGCACGTCTCCAGCCCGCGGCGGTTCGCCTGCTGCACGGAACGTCGCCGGCGACGGCGAGTCCTGAAGCTGATGCCACGGCGTCGGCGCCCCCCGCGCCCAGCCCGACCCCGACGTCGCCTCCGGTCGCCTCGGAGGTCCCAGCACCGACGGAGGCGATCCAGTGGGCGGGTGCTGCCCTCGCCGTCGCCGGGGCAGCAGGCGTCGCCCTCGCGAGCCACGAGATCCCTGGCGAGCCCGATGAGCGGGGAGTGGCGTCAGCCCAAGAGCAGGAAAGCCAAGACGATGCTGCCGAGCACGACGGTGAGCAGCAGCCCGATGACGAACCCGCGCAAGGTCGCTGAACCGCCCGGGCCCTCCTCTGCCACAGGTGCCAGCCGCGCCTCGGGCGTCGGTGCAGGTGCCCATGCCGGGCGCTGCGTCGGTGCCGGCAGGTAGTCGGTCAGATCGGGGAGCACCTGGGTGCGCTCGGGGATCGGGGCGGGCTCCCGGAACAGTTCGAACGGCGCTGCGGCTCCCCAGGGTGCCACCGGCTGTTCCCGCTGCACGGGTATCTCCTGGGTGGCTTCCTGCGCCGGATCGCCCCCAGGCCAGGGGACAGGGACCGTGCGGGTGGGCTCGGCGTCCACGTCGGGTGGGGTGAACGGCTGGGTGGCATCCAGGTCCACGGCGGATGGCTCGGGTAGCCGGGGGATCGGGCCAGTCTCCTCGACCGGTGCCGGGCTGACCGGTTGAATGGCCCGGACAGGTATGGCCGCGATCGGCGCCGCCTGGGCGGTCGGAAGGTCGCGGGTCGGGATCACGGTGGTCGGCAGTGACTCCTCGATCGCCACCGGAGCCTCGCGGAGCACCGTGGCGGGGGCGGGCCCGGGGACCGCCTGGAAGTGGCTGACCAACGTGGGCAGCAAAGCCTGGCTCCGGACCGGCGGAATCAGGAAGGTGAGCCGTGAGGCCAACCCGACGCTGAAGCGCACCCAGGACTCGCCCCCCAGGTGAACGGTGCTGTAGGTGGCTGGAGTACCTGCGGTGACGGAAACTGTCGCGTGCTGGTCGACGCCCGAGGCATCGCGCCACACCAGCCCCGCCGACTCAGGCTGCAGCACCAGTGCGCCATAGTCGATACGCTCACCGGCCACGCCGACCGGGATGACGTAGGAGATGGCTTGTCGCTCGTCGATGATCTTCGTGAACCGGGACGCCCCACCGGTCAGCACCTGCCGAGACAACGCCGCGAAACGCTCGTCGAAAGGCGCGAGATCGAGAGCCGTCACCGCGGCACGGCTGATCCGATCAGCGAGGTCGGGCATGGCTAGGCGCTCCCTTCGTCACCGCCAGCATAGTGGCGCTGGCGGTGACGACGGATCGCGGTCGTCTCAGGCCAGGGCCGCGACAGCCGCGTCGTAGTCCGGCTCGGTGGTGATCTCGGGAACCACCTCGGTGTAGAGCACCGACCCGTCGGAGTCGACCACGACGACGGAGCGGGCGTTCAGCCCGGCCAGGGGTCCGTCCGTCATGAGGGTGCCGTAGTCGCTCGGGAATGAGGAACGGAATGTCGAGCCGGTGGCGACGTTGTCGATCCCTTCCGCCCCGCAGAACCGGCCCAGGGCGAACGGGAGGTCGGCCGAGACACACACGACGGAGGTGTTGTCCAAGGACGCGGCGAGTTCGTTGAAGCGACGCACGCTGGTGGCGCACACGCCGGTGTCGATGCTGGGGAAGATGTTCAGCACGACGCGCTTGCCCGCGAGGTCATGGAGTGCGATGTCCCCCAGGTCGGCGCCGGTGATGGTGAAGTCGGGTGCCTGCTGGCCCACGGTCGGCAGATCGCCCACGGTGTGGACGGGAGTTCCCTTGAATGCAGTCTCAGCCATGCCATGTTTCTAGCACGCGGCCCCCAACGGGGTCGACGATCCCGGTCGAGCCGCCACGACGCGGCGCGCCACAGTGAGAGATTTGCGTCCGGGGACCGAGACGTGGCCATACTTTCGCGATGGGCCAGCCGTGCGCCGGCCGGACGCCTCGACGAAGGAGCCGATGATGGTGCTTCCCGCCATGCCGACCACGTTCCACCTCTACGACACCACGCTGCGCGACGGGGCGCAGCAGGAGGGGCTGCGCCTGTCGGTGAGCGACAAGCTCAGGATCGCGCGGGTCCTCGATGAATGGGGGGTCGGTTTCATCGAGGGGGGCTGGCCAGGCGCCAACCCGACCGACACCGCCTTCTTCGCGGCCGCCGCGGCGGGTGACCTGCCGTTGCGCCACGCGACGCTGGCCGCGTTCGGCTCGACGCGCCGGGTCGGCGGCCGGGCGGAGAGCGACCCGCTGACCCGAGCCCTCCTGGACGCGCGCACCGAGGTGGTGTGCCTGGTCGCCAAGAGCCACGACGAGCACGTTCTCCGGGCGCTGCGCACCGACCTGGCTGAGAACCTGGCCATGATCGCCGATACGGTCGCCTTCCTCACCGCCGAGGGCCGCCGGGTCTTCGTCGACGCCGAGCACTTCTTCGACGGCTACCGCGCCAACCCGTCCTATGCGTTGGAGGTGGTCAAGGTGGCGGCCGACGCGGGAGCGGAGGTGGTCGTCCTGTGTGACACCAACGGCGGCATGCTGCCCTCGCAGATGGGGGAGGTGGTGTCCGCGGCAGCACAGGTCGGAGCCCCACTCGGGATCCACTGCCACAACGACACCGGGTGCGCGGTGGCCAACTCGCTGGCCGCCATCGACGCCGGGGCGATGCACGTGCAGGGCACGATCAATGGCCATGGAGAGCGCACCGGCAACGCGGATCTCATCGCCGTCGCCGCCGACCTCCGGCTGAAGTATGGCTGGCCGGTGCTGCCGGCCGACCAACTGGCACGGTCGACGGCCGTCAGCCACGCCGTGTCGGCGATCACCCATGTGGCACCCAACCCCCGGCAACCGTACGTGGGAGCGTCTGCCTTCGCGCACAAGGCTGGCCTGCACGGGTCGGCCATCAAGGTGGACGCGAACCTGTATCAGCACACGGACCCGCGGCTGGTGGGCAACGACATGCGCATGCTGGTCTCCGATATGGCAGGCCGGGCATCCATCCAGCTCAAGGGCGACCAGTTGGGGTTCGACCTGTCCGATCGGGATCTGGCCGCGCGGATCACCGATGTCGTGAAGCAGCGCGAGATGGAGGGCTACTCCTACGAATCGGCCGATGCGTCGTTCGATCTGTTGCTGCGTCATGAGACGCAGGCGCTGGATCCGGCCTTCGAGGTGCTGCGGTGGCGCGTGCTGACCTCCGACGAGGCGACCGAGGACGGCGACTCCGAGGCGACGGTCAAGGTGCGGGTCCGCGATCAGGTGCTCGCGCGGGTGGGCGAGGGGTTCGGGCCCCTCAACGCGCTCGACCACGCGCTGCGCTCCGCGCTGGAACCCAGCCACGCGGGAGTGGCCGACTTCGAACTGACGGACTACCGCGTCCGCATCCTGGAGACGGGGCACGGCACTGATGCCATCGTCCGGGTACTGATCGATACCACCGACGGCGAGCGCAACTGGACGACGGTCGGCGTCGGCACGAACGTGGTGGAGGCGTCCTGGGAGGCGCTGCACGATGCCTATCTGTGGGGTCTCCTGGCCACGCCGGGGTCTGCGGTGGCCCCTCGGTAGGGTGGGGCCATGACTCACGCCCCCGATGGACAGTTGCGCATCGGCCACGCCGAACGCGACGCCGCTGTGGCGCAATTGCGAGACGCTGCCGCGGAGGGTCGGCTGACTTTGGAAGAGCTGGACGTCCGCATCGGCGTGGCCTTGGCGGCCCGTACGCGGGACGAAGTGCGCGCGCTGTTGGCCGACCTGCTGCCGCAGCAGCAGCTCGAGGCGGCGATCAACCCCGCGGCCTTGCTGGTCTCGGCGAGCGAGCCTGGGTGGAGTTGGCAGGACCCCCTGGTGCTGACGGCCCGGTGGGACGACGTGTTCCGCGGGGGTCCCTGGCCGGTCCCTCCGTTCCTGGAACTCAACCCCGTCGCGGGCAACGTCAAATTGGATTTCGTCGATGCGCGGACGTCGACGCCGATCATCGACGTGAACATCATCGGCGGCGCCGGGGACGCGATCCTGGTCGTCCCGGGCGGGTGGGGGGCTGATGTCTCCCGGATGGACAAGGGGCTCGGCTCGGTGAAGTCGACCGTGGACGCCCGGCCCACCGGGACACTGCCGCTCCTCGTCGTCCGCGGGCGTACGACGCTGGGATCGATCCGGGTGCGTCACCCGAACTGGTGGGACACCAAGCAACGGGAGCGCCGGCTCGGGCGCGGTGGCGGGATCGTGTCGAAGAACTGACCTCGCCGTGCCTCCGCAGCGGTGCCCGGCCATGCTGCACCCCTGGTGTCGGTAGCCTGAGCGCATGCGTATCGCTCGTTTCGTCCACAACGACAGCATCGGGTTCGGCACGGTCGAACTCGCCGAGGATGCCGGGGAACACCCCGATACGGTCCAGGTCCTCAATGGTGACCCCCTGGTGGGGCCGGTGAACTACACCGGTGAGCGGCTCCACCTCGATGACGTCCGCCTCGTCGCTCCCGTGATCCCGCGGAGCAAGATCGTCGCGATCGGCAGGAACTACGCCGCCCACGCCGCCGAGTTCGACCACGAGGTCCCGGCGGTGCCGATGGCGTTCTTCAAGCCGAACACCTCCGTGGTCGGACCGGGCGAGCCGATCGTGTATCCGCCCCAGACCACCGCGGTCGATCACGAGGCCGAACTCGCCATCGTGATCGGGCACATCTGCAAGGACGTTCCCGTCGAACGCGCTGCGGAGGTGATCTTCGGCTACACGGTCGCCAACGACGTCAGCGCGCGCGACCTGCAGGAGTCGGACGGTCAGTGGGCGCGCGCCAAGGGCTTCGACACCTTCTGCCCGCTCGGCCCGTGGATCGTCACCCACCTCAGCATCGACGAGGCCTCCCATCTGGGGGTGCGCGCCGTCGTCCGTCGGGGCGATCAGACGTTCGAGCGTCAGGACTCGACCACGGCGAACATGGTGCACGGCATCGCCGAACTGGTCGCGTTCGTCTCGGCGTTCACAACGCTGCTCCCCGGCGATGTGATCCTCACGGGCACTCCCGAGGGAGTGGGTCGGATCGAGCCCGGCGACGTCGTCGATGTGACGGTCGACGGGATCGGGACGCTGTCCAACCCGGTCGTCGCCGCCCAGGCATGAGCAGCCGTCGTCGCCGTCTCGGCAACCCGGCCACCGCCGCCCAGCAGGCGCGCTCCCCTCAACGGGTCCCCGTGGCACGCACGGAACGCCGGGGGCCGTTTCGCGGACTTCTGGAGCAGTTCGCCACCGAGAAGATCCCGGGTGGGGTGGACTATCCCCACGCACTGCGCACGACCACCGCGAACCCCTTCACGTCGCTGCTTGGTGTGACGCTCGGCTTGTTGTCCTTCATGATCGTGAGCCCGCTGATCGTACGGGGGCTGGCGGGCGCCTACTGGCTCGCCGTGGGGTCACCGGGGGAGTTCTCCGCTACGAACGACGCGCTGGTGGCCTACGAGGTGCCGTTCGGCCTGGTGGTGGGCCACCTGGGGCTGGCCACCCTCATACCGATTTCGTTCGCCCTGGTGCTGTTCGTTCACCGGGTCCGGCCCGGGATTCTCAGCTCGGTGGTCATCGGGTTGCGGTGGCGTTGGCTCGGGATCAGCCTGCTGGTCGCCTTCGCCTCGCTGTGGGCCGTGTTGGCGGTGCAGGGGCTACTGCAGTCCGGTGGCGGGAGCTTCGCCCTGAATCCGCAGTCGGGTGCTGTGTGGTTCCTGCTCGTCATGGTGCTCACCACGCCCCTGCAGGCCGCAGCGGAGGAGTACTTCTTCCGCGGCTACCTGATGCAATCCCTGGGGTCCATGATCATCTCGCCCTGGTTCGGGATCGTGACGTCGGCGGCCGTGTTCACCCTGTTCCACGGTTCCCTGGATCCTGCGCTCATCGCGGACCGGTTCGCCTTTGGTGTGCTCGCCGGCTGGTTGGTGGTGCGCACGGGGGGGCTTGAGGCCGGCATCGCCGCCCATGTCGCCAACAATGTGACGTCGTTCGGCATGGCAGCGCTGACGTCGTCGGTCGCCCAGGTGAAGGGGATCAGCGAGGTGACCTGGATTGCCGCAGGCTGGGACATCGCTCGCTTCGCCCTGTTCACGGTGCTGATCCTGTGGCTGGCCCGTGGCAGGAAGCCGACGGTGCTCACCCCCGGCGCCTGAGCCGTCGGTTGGCCCCGGTTTTGAGCCTGGGCCCGGTGTGCAGTAAGGTCTTACCTCGCTGGCTCAGCCTGGCCAGCCCCGCTCGATCCCCGCAGGATCGAGAGGTGAGTGAAGGGGTATGGGGTAATTGGCAGCCCGCCGGATTCTGATTCCGTCAGTCTAGGTTCGAGTCCTAGTACCCCTGCTGGGAGTGATTCGCCCGAGCTTCGCGGCTCTGGTAGTCTCTCCCGGGCACCGAGATCGGTGCGAGCTGGCCCCGTTGTGTAGCGGCCTAGCACGCCGCCCTCTCAAGGCGGTAGCGCGGGTTCGAATCCCGTCGGGGCTACCAGCTCGAACGGCCTAGCCGGACTCATGTCCAGCTAGGCCGTTCGTCATGGTCTCCTGGCTCAGGAGTCGGCGCCGCTGCGCCGCAGGACCTCGGAGAGACGTTCGGCCGCGGCCATCACGGCCGGTGCGTGGAGGCGTCCGGGCTGGCGGGTGAGGCGCTCGATGGGCCCCGACACGCTCACGGCGGCAATGACCTTGCCGGCAGGGGAGCGCACGGGAGCTGACACGGACGCCACTCCCGCCTCGCGCTCGCCGACCGATTGGGCCCAGCCGCGTCGCCGTACGGTCGACAGCGCCACCGCGGAGAAGGTGGCGTTGGTCAGTCCGCGCTGGATGCGTTCGGGTTCCTCCCAGGCCAGCAGGACCTGGGCTGCCGAACCAGCGTTCATGGTGAGCTGTGTGCCGACCGGGATCGTGTCGCGCAGACCCACTGGACGCTCTGCTGCGGCGGCGCAGATGCGGAAGTCCCCCTGGCGCCGGAACAACTGGGCGGATTCGCCGGTGATGTCACGCAGACGCGCCAGGACGGGCCCGGCGGTGGCCAGCAGACGATCTTCGCCGGCGGCGGCGGCCAGTTCGGTGAGGCGGGGGCCCAGCACGAAACGTCCCTGAAGATCGCGGCTGACGAGGCGATGGTGCTCCAGGGCGACGGCCAGGCGGTGGGCCGTGGGGCGTGCAAGCCCCGTGGCGGACACCAGCCCCGCTAGAGTGGTAGGGCCCTGTTCGAGGGCCGTGAGTACCTGAGCCGCTTTGTCGAGTACGCCGACGCCGGAAGAACTGTCCATACTCTGATATTGCCGTCTCGGAATGTGACACGCAAGTTGTACGATGGAGATCCCACCGCGGGGACTCGCCTGCGGGGATCCTGGGGAGAAGGGAACGTACCGATGGGCCAGACCCTCGCCGACAAAGTTTGGCACGATCACGTAGTGCGGAGCGCTGCGGGAGAGCCGGACCTTCTCTACATCGATCTCCATCTCGTGCACGAGGTCACCAGCCCGCAGGCGTTCGACGGTCTGCGCCTGGCCGGGCGTCCGGTGCGACGCCCCGATCTGACGTTGGCCACCGAGGATCACAACACCCCCACCGAGAACATCCTCCTGCCGATCGCCGACCCGGTCTCGCGGCTGCAGGTCGACACGCTGCGCAAGAACGCGGCCGAGTTCGGCATCCGGATCCATAGCCTCGGCGACAAGGATCAAGGTGTCGTCCACATCATCGGGCCGCAGTTGGGCGTCACGCAGCCGGGCATGACCATCGTGTGCGGGGACTCCCACACCTCCACCCATGGCGCGTTCGGCGCGTTGGCGTTCGGCATCGGCACCTCGGAGGTCGAGCATGTGCTCGCCACGCAGACGCTGAACCAGGCTCCCGCCAAGCGCATGGCGATCAACATCAACGGTGACCTGCCCGAAGGCGTCACCCCCAAGGACGTCGTGCTCGCGCTGATCGCCAAGGTCGGCACCGGCGGCGGCCAGGGCTACATCGTCGAGTACCGGGGCACCACCATCGAGAACATGTCGATGGAGGGCCGCATGACCATCTGCAACATGTCGATCGAATGGGGCGCCAAGGCCGGCATGGTGGCGCCGGACGAAACCACCTACGCCTATCTCAAGGGCCGCCCGCACGCTCCCGAGGGCGCCGACTGGGACGCGGCAGTCGCCTACTGGCGCACCCTGCACACCGACGACGACGCCGTCTTCGATGCCGAAGTGGACATCGATGCGACCACCTTGACGCCGTTCGTCACGTGGGGCACCAACCCCGGCCAGGGCATCGGACTGGGCGAAGTCGTCCCGTCGCCCGGGGACTTCGTCGACCCGGTTGCCCAGTCCGCCGCCGAACGCGCCTTGGAGTACATGGCGCTCACCGCCGGTACCCCCATGAAGGACATCGCCGTGGACACGGTGTTCCTGGGTTCGTGCACCAATGGGCGGATCGAGGATCTGCGACTGGCCGCCGAGGTGATCGCCGGACGGAAGGTCGCCGACGGCGTCCGGATGATGGTGGTGCCCGGCTCGGCGCGCGTCCGGCTGCAGGCGATGGAGGAGGGGCTCGACGAGGTGTTCAAGGCGGCGGGCGCGGAATGGCGTGAGGCCGGCTGCTCGATGTGTCTGGGCATGAACCCCGACCAACTCAAGCCGGGGGAGCGTTCGGCCTCCACGTCGAACCGCAACTTCGAAGGGCGTCAGGGCAAGGGCGGACGCACCCATCTGGTCAGCCCCGCCGTGGCAGCGGCCACCGCCGTCCGCGGCACCTTGAGCGCCCCCGCCGACCTGAAGGAGAACTGAGCATGGACGCGTTCACCACCCACACCGGCATCGGGGTCCCGCTGCGTCGCAGCAACGTCGACACCGACCAGATCATCCCCGCGGTCTACCTCAAGCGTGTCACCCGGTCGGGCTTCGAAGATGGGCTGTTCGCTGCCTGGCGCAAGGATCCGGGGTTCGTCCTCAACGTCGAGCCCTACGCGGCCGGCTCAGTGCTGGTCGCCGGACCCGACTTCGGCACCGGCTCGTCCCGCGAGCACGCCGTGTGGGCGCTGCAGAACTACGGCTTCAAGGTCGTGATCGGGAGCAGGTTCGGGGACATCTTCCGTGGTAACTCGGGCAAGGCAGGGCTGCTGGTCGCCCTCGTGGATCCCGCCGTGGCGGAAACGCTGTGGGACTACCTGGAAGCCGCGCCCGGGGCCGAACTCACCGTGTCGCTGGAGGACAAGACCATCACCGCAGGGGAGGCCCTGTACCCCTTCGCGATCGACGACTACACCCGTCATCGCCTGCTGAACGGCCTGGACGACATCGGGCTGACGCTTCAGCACGAGGACGCCATCGCCGCCTACGAGGCCACGAGGCCGTCCTGGAAGGTCAGGACGATTCCCGCCAAAGTCGCTGGCTGATCTCACAGCCTTGGACCAGGCCGACGTGAAGCATGACGGCGGCCGACGGACGCCCGGCGAGGCCCCCCGACGCTCCAGCGCGGGGGGCCTCGCGTCGCTAGGCTGAACCCACCCGAGCTTCGACGGAGGAACACCCATGGAACAGGCCACCCGAACGCGCGTCGCGATCATCTTCGGGGGCGTGAGTTCCGAGCATGACGTGAGCTGCCTGACCGCCGGAGGCGTGGTGCGGGCGATCGACACCGAGCGCTTCGACGTCGTCGGCATCGGGATCACTCCCTCCGGGCGCTGGGTGCAGGTCGACACGGCCGACCTCCTCGCGCTCGACATCTCCGATGCCGGCCTGCCGCGGCTCGATGAGACACGGCCCGATGCCGTGCTGGTGCGCCGCGAGGGCGGCGGCCGGGTCGCGACCGTGGCGGGCGACCAACTGGTCGAGGTCCGGGACTTCGACGTGGCCTTCGCCCTGCTGCACGGTCCCTTTGGCGAGGACGGCACCATCCAAGGGCTCTTCGAGATGATGGGCATCCGGTACGTGGGGGCCGGGGTGGCGGCTTCGGCGATCGGCATGGACAAGGACCTGATGAAGTCGGAGTTGCGCTCTGCCGGCTTGCCGGTATGCCCGTGGGTGACGATCGCGGCCGCAGGCTGGCGCCTCGATCGGGCGGCGATCCTGCGCCGTATCGAGGCGGACCTGAGTTTCCCCGTCTATGTGAAGCCCGCCCGCGGCGGGTCCAGCGTGGGGATCACCCGCGCCGCGACGCCGCAGGAGGTGCCCGCGGCCATCGAGGAGGCGCTGCGCTGGGACCCCAAGGTGATCGTCGAGGAGGGATTCGTCGGCGCGCGCGAGATCGAGGTGGCCGTCCTCGACGTTCGCGATGGCAGCGCTCCGCGGGTCTCCTTGCCTGGTGAGATCGTCATGCACACCGACGACGCGTTCTACGACTATCGGGCGAAGTACCTTCCAGAAGGGCAGGTCGATCTCGTCGTGCCCGCGCCGGTGAATCCCGCGCTCCTGGCGCGGATCCACAAGACCGGAGCGCGTGCCTTCCGGGCGCTGGGGGCTGAGGGATTGTCGCGGGTGGATCTGTTCGTCACCCCCGACGAAGAGGTCTACGTGAACGAACTCAACACCATGCCGGGCTTTACGCACCTGTCGATGTATCCGGCGCTGTGGGAGGCCACCGGCGTCCCCTACGCCGACCTGATCGCCGAGTTGGTCGACCTGGCGCTGACCCGTCCGACCGGGTTGCGGTGATGCCGCGCACGCTGGCCGATGTCGGTGAGTTCGGGCTGATCGCCGAACTCACCTCGGGCTTGTCGATGCCCGCGAACGTGGCGGTGGGGCCCGGCGACGATTGCGCGGTGTTCATCCCGCGTGGCCACGTGGTGGTCAGTACCGACTCCATGATCGAGGACGTCCACTTCAAGCGGGTCTGGTCCGGGGCCGGAGACGTCGGACGCAAGGCGGTCGCCTCAGCGGTCGCCGACGTGGAGGCGATGGGGGCGACGCCCGTCGGCGTCGTGGTGGCCCTGGCCGCGCCCCCGGAGACTCCCGAGGACTGGGCGCTCGAGTTCGGTCGTGGGGTGCGGATCGAATGTGACGCCTCGGGTGCGGCGCTCCTCGGTGGAGACATCACGCGCGGTCCCGCGATCAGTATCACCGTGACAGCGTTCGGCGATCTCGGCGGTCATCCGGCGGTGCTGCGGTCCGGAGCCCGCCCCGGCGATGTCGTCGCCTGCATCGGCCGATTGGGGATGGCTGCTGCGGGGTTGGCCGTGCTCACGCGAGGTTTCCGCTCTCCCGGCGCGGTGGTGCGCGCACACCGCGTGCCGGAACCGCCGTACGGACGAGGCGTCGAAGCCCTGCGTGCGGGGGCGACGGCCATGATCGACTGCTCCGACGGGCTGCTGGCGGACCTGGGTCACATCGCGGAGGAGTCGGGGGTAACCATCGATGTCGACTCGGCCGCCCTCGACGTCGACGAGGCGCAAAAGACCGTGGCCGCTGCCATCGGCGGGGGTGACCCGCTGATCTACATCCTCACCGGCGGCGACGACCATGCACTGCTGGCGACCTTTCCTGCCGCCGCCGTCCCCGAGGGCTGGACGGTCATCGGTCGAGTCCAGGCGGTGGCCCCCGACGAGGAGGCCTCCGTGACGGTCGATGGGCAGGCGTGGGGCGCCGGCGCCGGGGGCTGGCGCCACTTCTGAGCGTGCCCGGCCCGGCGTGGGTGTTTGGCCACCGCCGTGCGGATTGTTACTCTGCGGCACATGGCGACCCGCGCGTCTTCCCCCTCGCGGAGCCGTTCGAACGCGTCCTCGCGCTCGGCGTCTTCCCGGGGCGGAAGCAAATCCAAGCAGTCCCGCCGCACTCCCCAGAAGTCTGGGGGAGGAGCAGGCGGAGTCTTCGGTGCGCTCGGGCGAGGCCTTGCCGCCCTGTGGCGCGGGCTTGCTGGGCTCGTCGGTGGCGCGGTGCGCAGCCTCGGGAGCGGGGTGCGCGACCTGGATCCTGAGCTGCGCCGTGACGGCACCGGGCTCGCGCTCATCGTGATCGGCGTCGTCGTGGCGGCCGGCTTCTGGTTCATGCTTCCCGGCGCCTTCGGGGAGGGCCTGCGAGCAGGCATTGCGACCATCTTCGGTGCGCCCTCCATCGTCTTGCCGCTGGCCGCCTTCGGGATGGCCTGGCGGACTCTCCGCGATCCCCGTGCAAACGGACCGACAGGACGCCAACCGGTCGGATGGCTCGTGTTCGCACTCGGCATCCTCGGCCTGTTCTCCGTCTCCCACGGGGTGCCGACCCCGAGCGAGCCGGAGGCGATGCGCGCGGCTGGCGGCATCCTGGGCTTCATCCCCTCGTCCTTCCTGATGGACCTCGGTGGCGCGTGGGTCGCGATCCCGGTGCTGGTGGCGACCGCACTGTTCGGCGCCCTGGTCATCACGGGCATCCCTCTCTACGAGGTGCCGGACCGGATCCGGGCCGTGCGCGAGCGCTACCGCCGAACCCCGGCCGAGCCCGAGCCGACCTATGGCGTCGATGAGGCCTACGACACGCCGCTCGTGGGGGAGCCTCCTCAGGCCGAGCCGCTGCCGCCCAGGACCGAGTCCAGCAACTTCGATCTGTTCGCCGACGAGGCCGGCGAGCAGGTCTCCGAGCGCGCGGATGAGCCGGTCACCGCCGGACGGGCGCCGAGCGTCGCCGAGCCAGCCGAACTGCAGCCACCCGTCCACTCCAATGAGCCCCTGCGCGCCGAGCAGACCGTCTTGTCGGGTGACATCCAGTACCTGCTCCCGGAACCCTCGCAGCTGAAGGCCGGAAGCGCCCCCAAGGCGCGCACCGAAGCCTCCGACGCGGTCGTCGATCGCCTCGCAGAGGTGTTTCGGCAGTTCGACATCGACGCCTCCGTCACCGGCTACACGCGCGGGCCGACGGTCACCCGCTACGAGGTGGAACTGGGCCAAGGCGTCAAGGTGGAGAAGGTGACCGCTCTGGGCAAGAACATCGCCTACGCGGTCGCGTCCGCCGACGTGCGGATCCTCAGCCCGATCCCGGGCAAGTCGGCGATCGGCGTGGAGATTCCGAACACCGACAAGGAGATCGTCTCCCTCGGCGACGTCCTGCGCTCCAACAAGGCCCGCAACGACCACCATCCGATGACCGTCGGGCTGGGGAAGGACGTCGAGGGCGGCTACGTGATCGCCAACCTCGCCAAGATGCCTCACCTGCTCGTGGCCGGCGCCACCGGCTCGGGTAAGTCGAGCTTCGTGAACTCGATGATCACCTCGATCATGATGCGTTCCACCCCCGACGAGGTGCGCATGCTGCTGGTCGACCCGAAGCGGGTCGAGCTGACCAACTACGAGGGCATCCCGCACCTGGTGACGCCGATCATCACCAACCCCAAGAAGGCGGCCGAAGCGCTGCAGTGGGTCTGCCGCGAGATGGACCAGCGCTACGACGACCTGGCGGCCTTCGGGTTCCGCCACATCGATGACTTCAACAAGGCGGTGCGGGCAGGCCAGGTGAAGTTGCCGCCCGGCTCTGAGCGCGTGCTGGCGCCCTATCCGTACCTGCTGGTGATCGTCGACGAGCTGGCCGACCTGATGATGGTCGCCCCCCGCGATGTGGAGGATTCGATCGTGCGGATCACCCAGCTGGCGCGGGCCGCGGGCATCCACCTGGTGCTGGCCACGCAGCGTCCCTCCACCGACGTGGTCACCGGCCTGATCAAGGCCAACGTGCCCTCCCGGCTGGCTTTTGCGACGAGCTCCATGACCGACTCCCGCGTCATCCTCGATCAGCCTGGGGCCGAGAAGCTCGTCGGGCAGGGCGACGGTTTGTTCCTGCCCATGGGCAGCTCCAAGGCCCTGCGCGTGCAGGGAGCGTGGGTGACCGAGCAGGAGATCCGTGCGGTCGTCAAGCATGTCACCGAGCAGTTGTCGCCGCAGTACCGCGAGGATGTCTCGGCGCCGCAGGAGACCACGAAGGTCGCGGAGGACATCGGGGACGACCTCGAACTCGTCCTCGAGGCCGCGCAGTTGGTGGTCAACCTCCAGCTCGGCTCGACGTCGATGCTGCAGCGCAAGCTGCGTGTCGGCTTCGCAAAGGCCGGTCGGCTGATGGACATCCTGGAGACTCGGGAGATCGTGGGGCCTTCCGAGGGCTCCAAGCCGCGCGAGGTGTTGGTGAAGCCCGACGACTTGGACGCCGTCTTGTCGAATCTGCAGGAAGGCTGACATGCGCACGGTTCTCGTCACCGGGGGAACTCGCGGTATCGGACGCGCTGTGGTCGAGCGGCTCGCACCCACGTGGCGCGTCGTCATCGGGGGGCGGGACGCCGCCGCCGTCGCCGAGGCGGTCGCCCGTCACCCGCACGCGACCGGTTTCGTCGCCGACCTGACCGACCCGGACGCCGTGGCGCGGGCCGTGGCCGGTCTCGGCGATCTGGACGCGGTGGTGCACAGTGCCGGGACGGTCGCCCACGGGCCGGCCACGTCGCAGTCGTGGGAACAGTGGCGCCGCGTTCTGGACCTCAATGTGATCGCGGTCGCGGAGCTGACGCGGCTCCTCCTCACGCGGCTCCGGGCCTCACATGGCCAGGTGGTGGTGATCAACTCGGGTGCCGGATTCACCGCCCGCCCCGGAAATGCGGTCTATGCGGCGTCCAAGTTCGCGCTGCGTGCCTGGAGTGACGCGCTGCGCGCCGAGGAGAGCGGGGCGTTGCGGGTGAGTTCGGTGCATCCCGGTCGAGTCGACACCGACATGCAGCGCGAACTGCAGGCCGCTGAGGGGCGGGAGTACGACACCACCGGCGTCATGAGTGTCGAGGCCGTGGCCGCGGCGGTGGTGTTCGCCCTGGAAGCTCCCTCGGACGCGTGCATCGAGACCGTGTCGGTGCGCCCCGCCCGCTGACGGATCGGCCCGACGCTCAGCGGCGCGAGCGGCGTTCGAAGCTCACCGCGATCAGTGCCGCGGCCACGAGCATGATCGCGGTCAGCAGTTGAGTGTTGAGATGCAGGGCTGTCAGGAAGGCGTCAGAAGCGGCGCTTCGCAGCGTCTGCGCGCCCGGTTCCGGCAATCCCGCCGCGAGCTGCTGGGCAGCCATGATGGAGTCTCCGGCTGAGCCCAGGTATCCCGAGCCTCCGATCGCGGCAGCCATCTGATCGCGGTAGACATGGGTGAGGATCGACCCCAGGACCGCGACGCCGATCGTGCCACCCACCTCGCGGATGGAGTCGTTCACGCCGGACGCGACACCGATCTCATCTCGGGGCGCGGCGGACAAGATGATGTCAGTCGCCGGGCCCTGCGCGAAGGCCAGCCCCATCGCCATGAACACCATCGCGGGGACCATGACCGCCCAGTACGGGTTAGTGGCGTCCGCGAAGGAGACGATCCAGAACCCGATCCCCATCAAGGCGATGCCGGCGGGGATGCAGCGGCCAGGTCCGAACCGGCGCGCCAGCACTGGGGCGAGCGGGGAGCAGGCGCCCATGACGACGGCGAAGGGCAGGATCGCCAGCCCGGCCTGGAGGGCGCTGTAGCCGCGTACTGCCTGGAAGTAGATGGTGATGGCGAACGTGAAGCCGAACAGGGAGAAGAAGGCCAAGCCGATGGCCGAACTGCAGGCGGGAACATGTGGTGCACGGAACAGGCTCAGATCCAGCAGCGGTGAGGCCACGCGGCGCTCCCAAGCGCCGAACGCCACCGCCAACACGACGGATGCCGCCAGCCCGCCGAGGATCAGAGGACTCGTCCAGCCGAGTTGGGGACCCTCGATGATGGAGCCGACGAACAGCCCGAGTGCGGCAACCGCGAGCACCACCCCGAGGGTGTCGAACCGGCCGAGGTTCTGGCCCCGGGACTCCGGAACCAGGAACGGTGTGATGGCGGCAACCGGTAGCACGATCGCGATGTTGATCCAGAACAGAGACGGCCACGCGAAGTGCTGCAGCAGCAGGCCGCCGACCACGGGGCCGAGCGCGATCCCGAGCCCCGCGGTGGCCGCCCACAGCCCGACGGCGAGAGCATGGTGCCTGGTCCCGTTGAAGATCGTCGAGATCAGCGACAGCGTCGCGGGGAAGACCAGCGCGGCACAGATGCCCAGCAGGGCACGCAGCCCGATGAGGACGGTGAGCTGGGTCGTCAGCGCTGACGCGAGAGAGACCGCGGCGAAGCCGAGCAGGCCCAGGATGAGGATCCGCCGCCGACCGAAGCGGTCCCCCAGATAGCCGCCGGGCAGCATCAGCACGGCGAAGACCAAGGTGTAGGCGTCCACGATCCACTGCAGTTGCGTCGTGGAGGCGTCGAAGGCGCGGCCCAGGGTCGGGATCCCGACGTTGATGATGGTGTTGTCCATCACCCCCACCAGTTCGGCCAGACACAAGACCGCGAGGGCGACGAACTTGCCGCGAGGATGGGAAGCCAGCGCGGGCTGGCGGGGGGTGACGGTTCTCGTCGGACGCATGGGAGATCCTCTCTCGGTTTTCGCCGGGTCGGGGCCAGCGAGGGGGTGCGATCGGTCAGGCGCCCTGCAGCGCGGCGGCCACGTGCCGTCGGCGGGCCGCGAGGTCGCCGTCGCCGGGATCGAATACCAGCCGCAGCCCACCAGAGGTGACCGGCTCGCTCACGTGCGGCGGGTCGGCCGTCTCCAACTGGGCGAGCAGGTCATCTCGATTCTGGCCCTCCACGATGACGGGCTGGCGCGGCGGGGACGGCTCGGTCGTGCTGGCCGGGAGGCCTGATCTCCTTGGCTCGGACAGCGACGGCGTCCGGCTGACGCTGACGCGGTGAGCAGCGTCCTGGAAGGCTGAGCGCAGCTCGATCGTGTCACCTTCGGCCTGGGAGTCGGTGGCCAAGGCGGCGAGGTGACGGACGGCCCACAGAGCGCCGTCGGCGCCCAGCGCGGTGAGTCCGACAGTGGGCGGGGTGGCTGTCGCGTGCCCTGGGCTGGCCCTGAGATAGCCCAGGGCCGGGTCGGTGTCGGTCACCCCGGTGAGGCGACGCACCACGAGGGAGACCGAGGCCTCGACGGGCCGAACGGGGGCACCCAGTTGCCGCGACCAGGCGTCGGCCAGTTCGGGGGCGACGGCGGCGTTCACCCCGCCGATCAGCACGGCGTCGGCGTCCCCCGCCCGCAGGATGGCGGCCGCCGCCTCGACCGCGGCTCCAAACGACGACAGATCCGTGTCCACGACGTAGTTCGTGCCTCTCAGATCGAGACTGTTGCCCACACGCCCGGCGACGATGTTGTCCATGTAGCCAGGAAGGGCAGCTTCGGTGGTGGCATCAGGCCCGGCGGCGAAGGCCTCCTCGAGTGCGGCCCGCCAGCCCTGCAGGGCGGAGGCAGGCAGCCCACACGCGGCGCCCGCGTCCTCCAGCAGCAGGGTGAACTCGTCCGCGCGGATGCGTTCGTTGCGTTGCAGCGACGCCTCCGACCCCGACGCTGTGGCCACCACCGTCGCCAGGCGGTCGGGGTGGGCGACGGTGCGGCCCGGCAGCAGACCGGCCCCGCGCAGCGCCTGCACGCTGGTGGCGAGGAAGAGTTGCTGGGCGCGGTCGGTCTGGTGCAGCGTGCTGGGCGGGATCTTCACATCCCGGAACGGGAACCGGAAGTCCTCGGCTCGACAGGAGGCTGCACCCTCCAGCGCCGCCCAAGCCTGGGCGAGTTCGCCCGGCTGCGGAAGGCCCGCGGTGGCGGGCAGACCGGGCAGCAGGACAGAGGCCCCCACGACGGCGAGCCACGCGTCCTGCTCCGAGGGCGGCAGCGCCGGGCTGGTCGCGCGCGCGACCAGTTGGCTGTGGTAGGTCCGATCGAACTGTTCCACCACCACGCAGGAGTCCACGCCACCGAAGCCGAAGGCGTTTGCCATGGCGCGTCGGGGACACTCGGAGGGAGCCGTCCACTCACCGCCCTCGGGGAGGTATCGGAGCGCCTCGATGCGTCCGGCGAGGGCATCGTTGGGCCCCTCGATTCCGAAGGTGGGAAAGAAGCGCCCTTCCTCGAAGCTCAGCAGGATCTTCACCAGGTTGGCGATGCCGGCCGATGGGAAGCCATGCCCGATGAGCGCCTTGCCCGAGCCGATCGTCAGGGGTTCGCGTCGGTCGTCGGAGCTCAGCAATTGCCCAACAGATTCGATCTCGGTGGCGTCCCCGGTCGGCGTGCCGGTGGCGTGGACCTCCACGTAGTCGAGGTCGCGGGCGGTGAGCCCAGCCTGCTCCAGGGCCGCCCGCATCGCGGCAACCTGCCCGCGTGAGGAGGGCGCATAGATCGCCTTGCCTGCGCCATCGGAGCGCGTCGCCACCCCGCGGATCACACCGAGCACCGGGTCCCCGTCGGCGAGGGCTCGATCCAGCCGCTTCAGGATGACGGCACCGGCGCCCTCTCCGGGGATCAGCCCGTCGGCCGTGGCAGACAGCGGATGGCTGCCGTGGGGCGACAGCCCGCCGATCTTCGCGAACGACACGTTCCCGGCGACGCCCATGTTCGCCATCGCCCCCACCGCGACGACGATGTCGAGGTCGCTGCCCAGCAGCGCCGAGACCGCGACGTCCACCACGAGCAAACCGGAGGCACACGCGCCGTCCACGAGCACGGCACCACCGGTCACGCCGACCGCGGCGGCGATGGTCGGTGCGAGCGCGCTTGCCAGCACCCGACTCGGGGCAGGCTGCGATGGTCCGAATCGCTGATCAGCCGCGTGCTCCCAGGCGGCCGACCATGCCTGCGGGGCGCTGCCCCGCGGCGCCCCCAGCAACCGCATCAGCCGTGCCTGGTGCCGGTCTGCGCGCTGCCGCATGGAGAAGTCGGCCAGTTCCTCATCGCCGAGCATGTTGCCCAAGTACAAGGCGGCGCGCGTCCCCCGGAGTTGGTCCTGATCGATCCGGGCGCCCTGCAGTGCCTGCAGGACGGCGTCGATGGCGAACTGCTGGGTCCGGTTGGCACGCGCCACCCACCTCAGCTGCTCGGGGCCGAGCGCGTACGGGGCGGGATCGAATCGGTAGTCGTCCACGAAGCCGCCCACGGTGCAGTAGGTGCGCTCCCGCGCCTGCCGGTCGTCGCTGTGGTAGTGCTCCCGGTCCCACCGGTCGCGCGGAATGGGCGAGATCCCCGACGTCCCCTCCAGAAGATTGCGTCGGTAAGCCCGTAGCGAGGTGGAGGTGGGCGGGAGGACACATCCGGCGCCCACGACGGCAACGGGCGTATCAGGATCGGCAAGGGGTGGCATGACGACTCCGTTCGGTATTCAGGGGGTCCGAGGGCGACCCCCACAGGTCAGGGTGGACGCTGGCATCGGTGGTCGCGGCAGAGATCACGTGCCCGGAGAAGACCGTGACGTCGACACGCACGCGTCGACGCTGCTCCTCCTCGGGCACCGGGGAACCGAAGCGCAGCAGGTCCGCGGGATCGCCCGGCTGCCGCGCAAGGAGCCGGAACCGTGCTCGGCCGAAGCTTGGCCGACCAAGCAGCTTGCCGAGGCATTCGACCAGCGTCCAGTAGATCGTGGGGCGGTCCTTCGCGTCCGCAGTCGCGAGTGCCGTCGTGACGAGGCGTCGTTCCTCGGTGTCGAAGAGCGACGCCGCCGCGACCGCGTCGAGCGTCACCCGAGGTTCCAGGTCGACCGAGCAGCGGGAGCGGGACAGCAGGGCCACCGAGTAGTCCCGACAGTGCGAAACCGACACCTCTGCGACGAGACGACCCTGGTCGTCCACGACGAGGGGTCGCCCGACATCCTCCGGGTCGCCCTCCTCGCAGCGAGCGAGCTGGGGGCGGATGGCGGTGAGGAGGTCGTCGGCCAGGACGAGGTCCTGTAGGCACAGGCGGCCCGTGAGCCATTGGGCGCGACGGTCAGGGTGGCGGAGCCGGGCCAGCCCCGCTGGTTCGCATCGAACCGGCCAGTCGCGGGTGGGATCGCGATCCAGGGCCGCCAGGGCGCGGCCGTGCCACACGGGACGAATCCGCCCCGACAGGCCGAGCCCGACCCGGACGCCGACCAGGTCGGCGAGCGAGCGTCCGCTACGCCGTAGTGCGAGCGAGGCTTCGACGAGCAGCATGGTTGTTGAGCTTCTGCAGCAGGATGTTGTCGACTTCGATCAGGGGCGTGCCATCGAGTTCGGCGACGTGGACCCGCATCGCGTACTGGCCCGGCCCTTCGGGGCGAACGTCCACGCTGCCGAGCACGTGGGTACTCCCCGGTGCCGGCCAGCGGATGACTGCCCGCTGAACGTTCACCGGTACGACGTGGTCGCCGAATCGGTGGAAGACATCAATGAGTGCGAGCCTGCCCACGTTGTCGAGGAGCAGCGGTTCGGTGATCAGGCGCGCTGCACCCTCGGGAAGGATCGGTCGCGTGTCGGGGGAGACGTCGAAGATCCCGGCCAGGACGCCGCTGCTGGTGCGCCAGGCCTCCCGGAGCAAGCGAAACCCCGGGCCGAACGTGATGATCGGGGCCGCGGCGGCGTAGTAGACGTCGAGATCGAACTGTGTGGCCCGATCGGCGAGCAGGTCGCGGGGGGCGTGCGGCCAGGTCGGCACAGCCCGCCGGGGTACGAAGACGGCCCGTGACCGCTGACGACCAGCAACGAGCACGACGCCTCCGGGGCTGACGACATCGGCCCGGATCGTGGCTTCGATGCGGTCAGGATCCTGGGAGGAGACTGTGATGCTCAGATCACAGACCCGACCCTCGGGGCACTTGACGAAGGTCTCGAACTCCGCCGATTCGATCATGAGATCGGTGCGCGAGGTAGCGAGCTGAGCCGCCTCCGCCATCGCCTCCAGATGGAAGACGCCAGGAAGTGTGGGGGAACCTTGGACCAGGTGATCGATCAGCATCGTGTCGAGTCGAGGGTCAAGCCGCCGCGTGAACAGGCCTTCTGCGTGGTCGTTCCGGAGCTGGGTCTCCACCATCGGGAAGGTGCCCGGATCGACCACGCTGCCGTGGCTGACCGGGGCAGCGACTCCTCTCCGGTCGGGCGTGAGGCAGTCGAGGGCCGCGCGGGGCTCGTTGGTTCCCAGCGGGCCGAAGATCATCACCTGGGGGTCATAGCCGCCTCCCGAGAGTTCCCGCAGGAAGTGTCGGGCGCCCTCGTCGGGAGGCAGGTAACGCAGTCCGCGCTGCATCTCCTGCACCTCCTGGACGCTGTGGTGGGTGGCCATCCCGACTTCCGACCAGGCGGTCCAGTCCAGCGCGACCACCGTGGTCGAACGGTGTCGGCGCGCCAACTGGCTGCACAGCGCAGATACGGCGGCCGCTCCTGCGGTGTACTCGGTCTGCCCGTCCATGCCGAAGCGTCCTGAGATGGACGTAAACGCGACCAGGAAGTCGAGCGTGTCCGGGTCGACCGTGCTGACCAGGTGGTGGAAGCCCTGGAGCTTGGTGTGCACCACCTGTTCGGCCAGGGTGTAGTTCTTCCGCGGGAGCAGGCCGAGGGACTCCAGGCCGGCTGCGTGCACCAGGCCGCGCACACCGCCATGCCGGGCCCGGATGTCGGCCATCACCTGGGCGACCGCCTCGGCGTCGCCGACGTCGCAGGTAACGTATTCGATCGGCGCGGTTCCCTGAGCGACCCGCTGCGTCGTCCGCCAGAGTTGACGATTGTTCGCGATCTTTCGGAAGCGCTCCTGCAGGTCGCGGGGGCGATTCTCGGGATACGTGCGATGCAGGAGGTCCAGAATCTCGGGCTGGGCGTGGGCGAACGCGTCATCTGTCATGGCCAGGTAGGGCAGCGACTCGGGGTCGTCGAGACGTGAACGGCCGAGGATGACGAGGGGGCTGGGCGGTGCGGAAGTGAGGACCAGGTGGCTGGCGGCGAGCGCGAGCGCGCACTCCAGGGCGATCCCGCGCGAGCCGCCTGAGAAGACGATCGCCCCCGGCGCGGTCTCACGGTGGTCGGGAACGGGCGGAACCGGCACCGGCACCACCTTGATGACGTGACGTTGATCTCCCAGGTAGCTCACTTCGTCGTCGAGCGACCCCGCCACGAGCTCATCCACCATCAGGCCGGCCGCGACGACCGGCGGGACATCGTCCACGTCCACCAGGCAGAGCCGGAGGTCGGGAAGCTCCTTGGCGACACTCTTGACGAACCCGACGCCGATGCAGCCCAGGGCGTCGCCGGGCGACGTCGCTTTGAGACCGAATCCACCGCCGCACTGGGTCAGGACTGCGATCACCGCGCGCCCACCCGCCTCGGCGAGGTCCTGGTAGTACTCCTGGCACACGCTGAACACCTGGGCATACTGCTGCCGCCACGCAATCGAGAAGGCCGTAGCGTCGAGGGCCAGGACGTCCCGAGGTGTGCTGTAGCCGCTGAGGAGCACGACGCCGTCGCGAGGGCCGAGGCGGTGGTGCTCGTCGGCGAGCGCCGAGGCGAGCTTCTCCTGGTCGACGTCCCCGTTCCGGGTCGACTCGGTCGCCGCGCTCACCCACACGTCGGCACCGGCGGCCTCCAGGAGGCGGCGGGTCCCTGAGGTCACCTCCTCGTCGTCGGCGGGGACGAGGATCAGGCGCAGCCCTGCGAGGTCGCGGGCCGCGCGCGGGGACTGCGCCAGGTCGCGCACCAGTGCGCGCGGGAGGTAGCGCAGCGCCGCCTCGGCCTGACCAGGCGGCGCGGGCGTGAGGGGCTCCTCCTCCACCGCGGGCGTCGTCTCGATGGTGGGAGCCGCCACGGCGTCGGGAGCGGGGCGTGAGGGTGCGGTCAAGTGGGTGAGGCGGGTGGCGAGGTCGGTGATCGTGGTGGCGCCGGTGAGGTCGAGGGTGTCTTCGGGGATGTGGTGGCGGTCGGTGAGGGTGGCGATGACTTGGGCGCGTTTGACGGAGTCGACGCCGAGGTCGGCTTCGAGGTCCAGGTCGGGTTCGATGACGTCGCTGGGGTATCCGGTGGCTGCGGCGAAGGCCGCCACGAACTCCGCCACCCAGGCGACCCGTGTGGGGGAGGGCGACTGCAGTGGCACGGCGTCGGAGGGCGGGCGGACCCCGGAGGGCTGCTCGTCGGACCCCCGTGGGGTGTCGGGAGCGGGCGTGTCCGACTCTGGGGCAGGTGCGCCGAGGTGAGGTGTCGCGGGAGGAGCGTCCTGGTGGCGGTGCGGTGTGGTGAGGCGGGTGGCGAGGTCGGTGATCGTGGTGGCGCCGGTGAGGTCGAGGGTGTCTTCGGGGATGTGGTGGCGGTCGGTGAGGGTGGCGATGACTTGGGCGCGTTTGACGGAGTCGACGCCGAGGTCGGCTTCGAGGTCCAGGTCGGGTTCGATGACGTCGCTGGGGTATCCGGTGGCTGCGGCGAAGGCCGCCACGAACTCCGCAACCCAGTCGGGGGAGTCCCCCTCGTCCGGACGGGTCGGTTCGGTGTCAGCGATCGACGAGACCTCTGCCGCACCCCCCTTGTCCGGCGACGACGGGACCCCGTCGGACTCCAGCAGGTGGGCGGCCAGGCGATCGATGCTCCAGGACAGGTCGCCGCATCCGGGACCGTACTCGTCTTCCAGCCGTGAGCTGAGGCGGTCGCGCAGTTCGGCGACGAGCCCGATGCGGTTCAAGGCCATCCCCCCGGCCAGGGCATAGCGCGGGTAACCCGTGACGCCGCTCACCAGGGCCGTCACGGACTGGTGGGTGGCCGCAGCCGATGCCGTCACCGCCTGAGGGGCGGGCTCGTGGATGCCAAGACTGGTCAGGTACAGACGCACCTGACGTTCGTCGTCGAGCGAGGAACGCCGGCGAGAGTCCAGGGGGACACAGGAGACATCGCCCTTCTCGGCCTCGACGATGCCCGTCAGCACGGCGCTCGGTCCGGCCTCGACGAAGTCGGAGACACCGAGGGTCGCGGCTCTGCTGATCAGCGCTCCGAAGTCGAAAGGCTGGACCAGTTGCGCGGCCAGGAGAGCGGGGAGATCGGCGCTGTCGGAGCCCTCGAGCACCTCTGCGGTGATGCTGGAGACGATGGTGAGGGCCGGAGCGCGGAACGTCAGTTGGCTGAGCCGGGCTCGGAGCGGGGCCACGCAGGACCGCAGCAGGGGCGAGTGATAGGCGTGGGTCACCCGCAGACGCGTCACCGGCAGGTGCGCGTGGGAGGCCGCCTCGGCGAAGGCCGCGATCGCGGCCTGGGAGCCGGAGACCACGCGTTGGCTGGTCGAGTTGGCGATGGCCTCCCCGAGGTCCCCGGCGGTTGTCGCCAGCAAGAGCAGGCGACGATACGTGCGACGTTCGGCGTCGGTCCGGACGCGAACCGCCAGCATCGTCCCGCGCTGGTCGGCGGGAACGTCGATCACGGTCTCGGCTCGGGCCATCACCCCGGCGAGGCCGTCGGCGAAGCTCAGGACCCCGCCGGCCACGTAGGCGGCATACTCGCCGAGGCTGTGTCCGATCACGATCGTCGGTGGTTCCGCGAATCTGGTCAGCCGGCGGTACTGGGCAACGCTGGCAGTGAAGATGGCGCACTGCATCGCCGTTGGTTCGGCCAAGGTGGCTGGGGTGGCGCCCAGGTCGGTGTAGATGCAGGCGGAGAGGGGCCGGCCGTAGCGGGCGTGGTAGGCCTCGTCTGCCTCGTCGAACGTGGCGGCGACGCACCGGTCGCTGCCACGAAGGTCGGCCAACTGGTCGAGATACTGGCTTCCATGACCGGGGAACAGCACGCCATAGGCGGCCGGGGTCTGGATCGGGGCGAGGTAGATCTCCTCGCGCCGCAGGGCGCGGCGCTGAGCGTTCAGGCTGGTCTGGTCGGCGGCCTTCATGTCAGATGATCCCCTTCTCGCGAGCGATGGTGCCGATTACTGAGAGCGCCCGGTCGAGATCGCGGTCCTCCAGGATCGCGGTGACGGTGGCACGGAACCGGCTCTTTCCCCGTGGCACGGCGGGGAAAGCCGCCACGGAGAGAAAGACCCCCCGCTCGCGCATCAGGCGCGTCATCTGCATGGCCAGGTCGTCGTCACCCACCGGGATCGGCACGATGGGCGCGCTGCCGGACTCGATCACGAATCCCTCGTCGATCAAGCCTTGTCGAAAGGCGATGGTGTTGGCCCAGAGCCGCTGACGCAGCTCCGGTCGGGTCTGGATGGCTTGGAGTGCGGCACGTGCCCCGCCGATGAGCACGGGCGGCGGGATGGCATTGAAGAGGTAGCCGTGTGCTGCGTGTCGGATGTAGTCGCACACCTCATGGTTGGCGGCGATGAAGCCGCCCGAGGAGCCGAATGACTTGCTGAGCGTCCCCATGAGGATGTCGGGGGTGACGCCGAAATGCTCGCAACTTCCGCGTCCGGTCTCCCCGAAGACGCCGAGGCCATGAGCGTCGTCCACCATCAAGAGCGCGTCGTAGCGCTCACAGAGGCCCGCGATCTCGTCGAGCGGAGCCAGGTCGCCGTCCATCGAATAGACGCCGTCGACGACGACGAGCCGGCACGCGTAGTCCTGACTGCGCCGGAGGATGTACTCCAGCTTGACCAGGTCGTTGTGCGGGAAGATCCGTAGCTCCGCCCCGGATTGGGCGCAGCCGTCGGCGATGCTTTGATGGTCGAGCTGGTCGGCGATGAACACCACCCCGGGCCCACCCAGCGCCGACAGGGGTGCCACGTTGGCCAGGAAGCCAGAGCTGAAGAGCACGGCGTCCTCGAACCCGAGCCAGCGGGCCAACTCCTGCTCGAACTCGCGGTGGATCACGGTGGTGCCGTTGTGCAGGCGAGCGCCGCAGGTGGACAATCCGTAGTGCTGCAGGACGCGCTGGGCCGCGGCAAGCACCTCGGCATCGACGCTGAGACCCAGGTAGTTGTTGGACGTCAGCATGATGACCGGATCCCCGGTGGGGAGATCCGCGGTGTTGCGCTGGGCGCTGGCCACAGGCTGGCCATACGGGTAAGTGCCGCCCGCGATGCCTGCGCGAACGGCAGCGGAGACTTCATGGAATCGGTGTGCGTAGCTGGCGTTGATCACGGGGGCTCCAGACTGGGGGCGAACGGTGAATCCGTGGGGATAGTAGCACTATCCCCACGGATCTCCCGGGAGGGTCTCGGGTAAGAAACTTGTGGAGAGTGCTACTATCCGGCCATGGCCCTGAACGTGACTCAAGGTGGGGAAACGGTGCCTCTCTCGGTGCTGTCGCAGCGATCGGGCGTCTCGATCGCCACCATCAAGTACTACATCCGCGAAGGACTCATCCGATCCAACCAGGATCCCGAGGCCGATGATGCGGAGACGGTGGATCAGTTGCGGCTGATCCGAGGGCTCGTTCACGTGGTCGGGCTGTCCATCCTGCAGGTTCGCGAGATCCTCAGGCTGGTGCGCGATCCCGCTCTGAGTCCCGCCGCGTCCATGACCGACGTCACCGTGGTCCTGCCCCTGGCGGGTGCCCGGCCGACCGACCGCGCCGCAGACGACGCAGATCTCGCCGACGCCCGGGCCGCGCTGGCGAGGGTCGGCTTCGACGCTCTACCGGATGCCCCTTACGTGACGCAGTTGCTGGCCGCCATCGCGCTCGCGGATGAATGCGGAGTGGGCATGGACGCCGATCACTTGGCCGCCTACGCCGCGGCAGCGCGCATCTGCGCCTCCGCCGACTTCGACAACCTGCCGCTCGACTCCCCGAGCAGGGCGGCGCAAGTCGCGGTGCTGGGCACCGCCATCTATGACCCGATCCTGGTCGGCCTGCGACGCCTGGCCCACCGTGAGCTGGTCGAGGAACTTCCCGTCCCCTAACCACGCAGAAGGATGATGTCCGCCATGCAGGAGCAACCCCCCGAATCCGGCACGGTATCCACGGCTCAATACCAGCGGTTCGGTCCTCCCGAGGTGATGCTCATCCAGGAGGTTGCCGTGCCCGTGGCAGGCCCGAGCGACGTGGTCGTGAGGGTCGCCGCCCTCAGCGTCAATCGGATCGATACGGCGGCGAGATCCGGACGCCAGACCTTCCTGACGGGACGCCGTTTCCCGCAACGCACCGGCCTGGACTTCAGCGGCACCGTCATCGCCGTCGGATCCCAGGTGGAAGGGATCGAACCGGGTCAGCGGGTCTGGGGATTCCTCGGAACCGACCGGTTGGGGAGACGAGGCACGGCCGCGACCCGCATCGTCGTGGCCGCCGATCTGCTCTCCTTGGCCCCTGCAGCAGCGGAACTGGCTGACGCCGCCGCACTTCCTCTGGTGGGCCTGACGGCCTGGCAGGCGATGGAGGAGCTCAAGGTCGAAGCGGGCTCGAGGCTGCTCATCGTGGGAGGTGCGGGCGGCGTCGGGAGCGTCGCCGTTCAGGTCGCCCGGTCGCGAGGGGCCGTCGTGGACACGGTCAGCTCCGCCCGACATGAAGAACTCCTGCGGAGGTTGGGCGCAGCCTCGCGGTTCGAGCCGGGCGCGGTGCCCTGGCAGACGTTACGCGGCCGGTACCAGGCGGTCCTGGACACGACCGGCGCCCACCTGTGGCGGCTACGCCGCACCGTCGCACCGGGCGGGCGCCTGGTCACGATTTCTCCCGCAGGCCTGCCGATCAGCATGGTGAGCAAGGCACTGCCGGGTGCTCACGTGTCATTCCTGTCCGTCCGACCCAGCCGCACCGGACTGTCGGCGCTCGCCGATCTGGTCGACGGCGGTCAGGTCACGCCAATCATTCGTGCACGGTTCGCCCTGGCCGACATCGCCCGCGCCCATGCCCTCGTGGAGACCGGGCACGGTCAGGGAAAAGTCGTTGTCGACGTCGAATGACTAGGGTGGGGGCATGATCTCGACCCCCCGGCGCCGTCTCGGACGCTTCACTGTCTCTGCGATCGGGCTGGGCGCGATGCCCCTCTCGATGGGGGGTAACGCCAAGCCCAGCCATGACCAGGCCATCGCCACCGTGCACGCGGCCCTGGACGCGGGCGTCACGCTGTTGGACACCGCGGACATCTACGCCCCGAGCTGGGATGCGATGGGGCACAACGAACGCATCGTCGCCGAGGCGCTCGCGTCGTGGAGCGGCCAGAGCGGGAGCGTTGTCGTGGCCACGAAGGGCGGCATCACCCGCCGCTCGGCTGCCACCGACTTCGGCCGCGATGGCTCCGTGGAGTACCTCCGCCAGGCCGCTCTCGCCTCTCGGGAGCGCCTCGGCGTGGAAACCATCGACCTGTACTACTGGCACCGCCCCGACCGGCACCGGCGCTATGCCGAGTCGGTGGAGGCGCTCGCCACCTTGAAGGACGAAGGCATCATCGCCGAGATCGGGATCTCAAACGCCAACGTCGAAGAACTGTCGCTGGCCCTCGAAATTCTGGGCGACGGCGGACTGGCGGCCGTCCAAAACGAGTTCTCCCCCAAGTTCAACCACACCTCCTACCAGGAGTTGCGGTGGTGCGCCGAGCACGGGGTCGCGTTCCTGCCCTGGTCGCCCCTGGGCGGGACGAGCGGGGGCGCAACGGCCGTGGGGGAGCGGTTCCCGGTGATCGGAGACGTGGCGCGGGCGCGGGGGGTGTCTCCGCAGCGAGTCACCCTCGCCTGGGAGCTGTCCCTAGGGGATCACGTCATCCCGATCCCGGGCGCATCGCGCCCCACGTCGATCGCCGACTCCGCCGGCGCCCTGACCCTCGAGCTGTCCGCCGACGATCTCGAGCGCATCAGCGCTGCGGTGCTGAGCCGCTGACCACGACCGCCGCCGGCGATCCAGGCGTCACCTTCGACCCGAGGGAATCCACCCGGCACTTCCGGCGCGCTCAATCCGAGTTGCCTCAGTACCTCCGGCGCACCTCTGAGGTACGCAACACCGCCGTGCCCGGTGACGCGTGGGTCGAACTCGCAGAGTCTCGGGTGGACCGAAGCGCCGCTCGGGTCGGTGGTCCGGCGGTGAGTCCCTCCTCGGCTAGCCTGGTCGAATGACCTCCCCGACGCGCGTCCACATCGTCTCGTTGGGTTGCGCGCGCAATGACGTCGACTCCGAAGAACTAGCGGGCAGGCTCGAAGCGGGCGGGTTTGAACTCGTCGACGAGCCCGCTGCGGCCGAGGCCGTGGTGGTGAACACCTGCGGGTTCATCGAGTCGGCGAAGAAGGACTCCATCGACACGCTTCTCGCGGCCTCCGATCTGAAGGGGTCCGGCGTGACTCAGCGGGTGGTGGCCGTGGGGTGCATGGCCGAGCGGTACGGCACCGAGTTGGCCGACGCGCTGCCCGAAGCCGATGCGGTCCTGGGATTCGATGACTACGCCGATATCGATTCCAAACTCCGGCTCATCATGGCCGGTGCACATCTCGAAGCGCATACGCCCACCGATCGCCGCCGGCTGCTCCCGCTCGCCCCCGCCGACCGTCCTGACGCCCGAAGTTCAGTGTCCATCCCCGGGCTCAGCTCGTCCCCCGACCTCCCAGAAGGGGTCGCCCCCGCCTCCGGCCCACGTCCGATGCGTCGGCGGATCGGGGGAGGTCCCAGCGCCCCGGTGAAGATCGCGTCCGGGTGCGACCGGCGGTGTGCTTTCTGCGCCATCCCGAGTTTTCGAGGATCGTTCGTGTCCCGACCAGCTCACGAGATCGTGGCCGAGGCGTCCTGGCTCGCCGATCACGGAGTGCGCGAGGCGTTCCTGGTGAGTGAGAACACCTCCTCCTATGGCAAGGACCTGCGCGAGATCGCAGCCCTCGAGAGGCTGCTCGGCGACCTGTCGAGGATTCCTGGCCTGGACTGGGTCCGGGTGTCCTATCTCCAGCCCGCCGAGACCCGCCCGGGCCTCATCGAGGCCATGTGCTCGCTCGACAAGGTCGTCCCCTACTTCGACCTGAGCTTTCAACACGCGGCTCCCGCGGTGCTGCGCCGCATGCGCCGGTTCGGGGACCCTGAGAGCTTCCTGGGGTTGCTCGAACGCATCCGCGCCCTGCAGCCGTCGGCCGGGGTGCGCAGCAACGTCATCGTCGGGTTCCCGGGCGAGACCGAGGAAGACGTGGAGATCCTGATCGACTTCCTCAGCCGTGCTCGCCTGGATGCGCTGGGCGTGTTCGCCTACTCCGACGAGGAAGGCACCGAGGGAGTCGGCCTGGCCGACCATGTCTCGCCCGAGGTGATCGCCGATCGCTTCGAACGAGTGAGCGATCTGGCCGCCCTCCTCGTTGAGGAGCGGGCGCGCGAGCGGATCGGCGAGCGGGTCCGCGTCCTGATCGAGTCGGTCGAGGACGGCGTTGCGATCGGTCGAGCCGCGCATCAGGGCCCGGAGGTCGACGGCACCTGCGCTCTCCCGGACGCCACCGTGGCGCTCGCGGTGGGCGACCTGGTCTGGGGTAGGGTCGTGGCAGCCGAAGGGGTCGATCTGATCGTGCGCGAGGAGCAGCCGCAATGAGCGAGCAAGCAAAGGTCAGCAACTGGAACGTCCCGAACGTGCTGACCGCCCTGCGCGTCGTCATGGTGCCGGTGTTTGCCTGGGTCCTGTTGGCTCACGCCCAGGATCCCGCCATGCGGTGGATCGCCACCGCCGTCTTCCTCATCGCCATCGCAACCGACGCCCTCGACGGCCGGATCGCCCGCAAGTACAACCTCATCACCGACTTCGGCAAGCTGTGGGATCCGATCGCCGACAAGGCCCTGACCGGCATGGCCTTCGTGGGCCTGTCGATCCTGCACGAACTCCCCTGGTGGATCACCGGCATCATCCTGGTGCGTGAGTGGGGGATCACGGCGCTGCGCTGGGTCATCATCAAGTACGGCGTCATGGCGGCCAACCGCGGGGGCAAGCTGAAGACGGTGATGCAGTCGGTCGCCCTCGCCCTCTTCCTTCCTGGCCTGCAGTTCCTCCCCGCATTCTGGGGAGTCATCGCCTGGATCTGCATGATCGTGGCGTTCGCCCTCACCGTGCTGACCGGCGTGGACTACCTGCGGGAGGCGTACCGACTGCGCCGTACGTATCTGGCCGCCCACCCCGAGGAGGGGGCGCACTCATGAGCGATCTCGCCGCCACCGTCATCGCCACCCTGACCGAGCGTTCTCTCTCCTTGGCGTCCGCCGAGTCGCTGACCGGGGGCCTCATCGGCGCGACTCTCACCGAGGTTCCGGGAGCGTCGAAGGTGTACCTGGGCGGCACGATCGCGTACGCCACGCCGATGAAGACCGCCCTGCTCGGCATCCCCTGGGAGGTGATCCGGCGGTACACCGTTGTCAGCGAGCGGGTTGCTCTCGAGATGGCGGTCGGGCTTCAGCAGCGCACGGACGCCGACTGGGTCATCGCCGTCACCGGGGTCGCTGGCCCCGACGGCCAAGACGGGCATGCTCCGGGAGAAGTGTGGGTGTGCGTCCTGGGGCCGCGCGTCCCCAACACCCCTCAGTTCCAGCGCGTCGAGCGATTCGACTTCACGGGGGATCGCTCGGAGGTTCGCCGGCAGACGGTGGACGCGGCTTTCGGGATCCTCTTGCGGGCGACCTCGCCCGTGTAGGTTGGAGCCCGGCGCGACGGCGGAACAATCCCTGGAGCACCGGCGTTGTGGGAAGACAAGCGTCCGGCCCCCGGGGCCGGGCGAGTGGGGCACCGAGGGAGGGGAGGTCCGAGCATGGCCGAGGTCTTGATGCGTGACATGGTGGGGCAGACCCTGCGTGAGTTGCGGCTCCAATCCGGTAAGACGCTGCGCGATGTCTCCGGCGCTGCTCGCGTGAGCCTGGGGTACCTCTCCGAGGTCGAGCGCGGGCAGAAGGAGGCGTCCAGCGAGCTGCTGAACGCCATCTGTGGAGCCCTCGACGTGGAGCTCTCGCACATGCTGTTGCTGACCAGCGAACGCGTGTCGGCACACGAGTCGGTGACGACTCTGCCGGTGCGTGCGATGGCACAGCAGCGCGCCGTCGCCTGATCGTGCGCGAGCAGGAGTTGCTGCGGCGCATCGCCGCGCACGTGGGCAACGGCTATGCGGCGGTCTGGCGGCGCGACGTGTCGCTGCCAGACCTCGACCACCGGACCGTCGACGAGGCGCTCGCCGCCGGGGTCGGCGCGCAGCAGGTCTGGCGCGCGGTGTGGGCGTTCTTGGAACTGCCCGAACGCGATCGTTGAGGGATCGAGTGGGTTGCGCGACACGCCGTCCCTGACTTTCCGTTCGAACATATGTTCGGTAATCTGATCCTCGCCGTGAAGGTTACGGGTCGAACCGCATCGCTGTGACGCATTGTCGGACCGGCTGCCTAACGTGAACGGTGTCAGGAGGCCTGATCGTCTCCCCGAACACGGGTCCACGCCGGTACACACGAGAGGAACACGTCATGGCTGTTGCAGATCGCGAAAAGGCGCTGGAGGCGGCGCTCGCACAAATTGAGAAGGCCCACGGTAAGGGCTCGGTCATGCGTCTGGGCGAAGAGACCCGGCAGCCGGTGGAGGTCATCCCCACCGGATCCATCGCGCTCGATGTGGCGCTCGGCATCGGCGGTCTGCCGCGCGGCCGGGTGGTAGAGATCTACGGCCCCGAGTCTTCCGGCAAGACGACAGTGGCCCTGCACGCCATCGCCAACGCGCAGGCGGCAGGCGGCATCTGCGCCTTCATCGACGCTGAGCACGCCCTCGACCCCGACTACGCGTCCAAGCTGGGCGTCGACACCGACGCCCTGCTGGTCAGCCAGCCAGACAATGGTGAGCAGGCCCTGGAGATCGCGGACATGCTGGTTCGCTCGGGGGCGCTGGCGTTGATCGTCATCGACTCCGTGGCTGCTTTGACGCCGCGGGCTGAGATCGAAGGCGAGATGGGCGACAGCCACGTCGGTCTCCAGGCCCGTCTGATGAGCCAGGCCCTGCGCAAGATGACCGGTGCGCTGTCCGGCGCGAACACCACAGCGATCTTCATCAACCAGTTGCGCGAGAAGATCGGGGTCATGTTCGGCTCTCCGGAGACGACGACCGGCGGGCGTGCGTTGAAGTTCTACTCCTCGGTTCGCTTGGATGTGCGGCGCATCGAGACGCTGAAGGACGGCTCGGAGGCGGTGGGTAACCGTACCCGGGTGAAGGTCGTCAAGAACAAGGTCGCCCCGCCCTTCAAGCAGGCCGAGTTCGACATCGTCTATGGCGCGGGCATCAGCCGCGAAGGCAGTCTCATCGATCTGGGAGTGGAGCATGGCCTCATCCGCAAGGCGGGCGCCTGGTTCACCTACGAAGGCGATCAGCTCGGTCAGGGCAAGGAGAACGCCCGCAACTATCTGCGCAACAATCCCGAGGTCGCCAACGAGATCGAGCAGCGCATCAAGACCAAGCTCGGGATCGGCGTGCCACCCGAGAGTGCGGGCGTCCCCGAGGGCATCGACCCCGTGACCGGCGAGGTGGTGTTCTGACCTCCCGCCGAGGTCGGTCGGCCCGCGAGGAGCCGGCCGACCTCGCCGAGGTTCAGCCTCCCGCGGATCCCCATGCCGTCGCCCGGGAGATCGGGCTGCGGCTCTTGGACGCGCGGGCGCGTTCCCGGGCGGAGTTGGCGGAGGCGATGGCCAAGAAGGCTGTCCCCGACGACATCATCGACGAGGTACTGGAACGCTTCGAATCGGTCGGCCTCGTCGACGATGCCCAGTTCGCGTCGTTGTGGGTCGAGGGCCAGCAGCGGCGGATGAAGTCCGGGCGCGTCCTGCGGCAAGAGTTGCGCCGCAAGGGCGTCGACGACGACGTCATCTCCGCGGCCCTGCAGGAGACATCGGACGACGCGGACTACACCGCTGCCTTGGCTTTCGCGGCGAAGCGGGCCCGCAGCATGACCGGGCTGGCACCCGAGGTGCGCTATCGCCGACTCGCGGGTGCCCTGGCTCGTCGCGGTTTTTCGTCGGGACTGTGCCATCGGGTCGTTCACGAGGTGACGGACGAGGGCGAGGAGTTCGACGACCCCGACCGCGGGTAGAGTCTCTCCTCGTTATGACGACGCAGGCACAGGTTCGCACGTATGAGGTCATCACCTACGGGTGCCAGATGAACGTGCACGATTCGGAACGCATCTCGGGATTGCTCGACGAGGCGGGTTATCTCCGCGCCCCCGACGGCGACCAGGCCGACATCGTGGTGTTCAACACCTGCGCGGTCCGGGAGAACGCCGACAATCGCCTCTACGGCAACCTCGGGCACCTGGCGCCGGTCAAGGCTGGACGGCCGGGGATGCAGATCGCCGTCGGCGGCTGCATGGCGCAGAAGGACCGCGAGACCGTGGTGCGCAAGGCACCCTGGGTGGACGTCGTGTTCGGGACCCACAACATCGGCTCGCTGCCGACGCTGCTGGAGCGTGCCCGGATCGAGGAGGCGTCCCAAGTTGAGATCGAGGAAGCGCTGGTGCGCTTTCCCTCAACGCTGCCCACCCGACGCGAATCGCCCTACTCGGCATGGGTGTCGATCTCGGTGGGCTGCAACAACACCTGCACGTTCTGCATCGTCCCTCAACTGCGCGGCAAGGAGACCGACCGTCGTCCCGGGGACATCCTCGCCGAGATCCGCGCGCTGGTCGCCGAGGGCGTCCAAGAGGTGACGCTCTTGGGCCAGAACGTCAACACATACGGCGTCGAGTTCGGCGATCGCCAGGCCTTCGGGAAGCTGCTGCGCGCCTGTGGCGAGATCGAAGGCCTCGAGCGGGTCCGCTTCACCTCCCCGCACCCCTCCTCCTTCACCGACGACGTGATCGCCGCCATGGCGGAGACACCCAATGTCATGCCCAGCCTTCACATGCCGCTGCAGTCAGGGTCCGACGCCGTGCTGCGGGCCATGCGGCGGTCCTATCGCAGTGCCCGCTTCCTGGGGATCCTGGAGCGGGTGCGGGCCGCGATGCCCCACGCGGCGATCACGACCGACATCATCGTCGGTTTCC
>NZ_DAIOIA010000011.1:0-42666 GCF_036744435.1 Propioniciclava sp.
GCGGTTCGGTCTACCGGCACGGGCTCGGGTCGGCGTTCGGCCCGTTCGGCGAGTCTGTCCATTCGCTCTGGCGTGGACACGGCGTCGCGTATCCGGCTCTCAGCCTCGTGGTGAATCAGGTCGTGGTCGCCGCCACCGGCAACCACGCCTACTGGTCGATCGTCGCCCTCCGGATCCCCGCCCTCCTCGGTGTCGCCCTGATCGCGGCCTGCGGGCCGCGGATCGCCCGCTTCCTCACGCCGAACGACCCGGACGCGGCGGGGCGGGCCTGGTGGTGGGGGGTGCTGAATCCGCTGGTGGCCGTCCACTTCATCGGGGGTGCGCACAACGACGCCTTGATGGCCGGCGTGTCCGTACTGGCCATCTACGCCACCGTCGTCGGGATCCAGGCCGGAGACACGCGGCGGGGACGCCTGCTGGTGTGGCTGGCCGGGCCCGTCCTCGTCGGCGTCGCGATGGCGCTGAAGCAGCAGGGCGGCCTGACCGTCTTGGCGGTCGCAGGCCTCCCCATCCTGGCCGCGCTGCGTGCCACCCCGCTGCCCGCCCGGCTGTTGCCCTACGGTCGGCGCACGGCCGCGGTCACGGCGATCGCCGTCGCCACCTTCGTCGCCCTCAGCCTCGTCACGGGCAAGGGATTCGGCTGGACCGCCTGGCTGTCGTTGATGGGATCGGCCGGGACACCCGCTCCCTTCGCGCTGCTGTCGGCGTGGGGCGGGGATGCCGTCGCGGCACTGGGGGCCGACCCCGCCGGATTCCGGGCGGTCGTCGGGGTGGCGTCGAACTTCGTGTTGCTGGCGGTGCTCGCCTGGGTGGTGGTCCGGTTCAGCGACCGACCCGTGGCCGCGGTCGGGTGGGGGTCGCTCGCCGTGGCCATCCTCGGCCAGTCGATGCACCCGTGGTACTTCCCGTGGAGCCTGGCCCTGCTGGGGCTGGTGCCGCTCACCACCCGGCAGCGAGGTTGGGTGGCCGGTTTTGTGATGGCCTTCGTCACCTGGAACGCCGTTCAGACCGTTTTGTGGCACGGAGGGTGACGAGCCGGTCTACACTCGCCCGCATGCGTGTCGCCGTCACCGAAGGGCCCCCTCACCTGGTCGGCGGGCTCGCCGAGGCCCTGCTGGAGCGCGGCGACGAGGTGGTGTTGCTGGAACGCGTGCCGCACGCGGCTCCCCCTGGCGTCGAGCGGCGGCATTGGGATCCGCTGGCCGGTTTGATCGACGGCCCAGGATTGAGCGATGTGGACGCCGCCATCAACATGTTCGGTAGTCCGATGACTGGACGCTGGTCGCCCGCGGTCAAGGAGGAACTGCGCGGCAGTCGCGCCACCGGGACGCTCAGCGTCGTCAGCATGCTGGATCCGGACGGCCGATGTCAGCGACTGTTGACGCTGTCCTCCACGAGGTTCTACGCCGACGCGGGGGCCGAGCCTCGCACGGGGGACTCCCCGCGAGGGTCGGGCTTCCTGGCTCAGGCCATCGGGATGTGGGAGGCGGCGGCCCGCCACAGCCCCGTGCCCACCGCCCTTCTGCGTACCCCCGCCATCCTCGCCCAAGGGCAGGGTTACCTGGCCCGCCGCGAGCACGGGCTGCGGGGGCGGGTCGGTACCGGACGTCAATACGTTCCCTGGATCCACCTGACGGACTGGGTGAACGCGGTCGTGCTGCTGCTGGGCGACCGCACCGAAGGACCGCTCAACATCGTCGCCCCCGCCGACACCACCGAGGCCGAGTTCGTGGCGACCTGGGCGCGCGTCCAGCGGCGCCGGGTGCCGCTGCCCGTGCCCGACTGGGTGATGCGGGCCAGGTTCGGCGCCGACGCGGCCCAGGAGTTGTGGTGGGCGAGCGCCCGCGCCGTCCCGCAGCACCTCCTCGACGTCGGGTTCGCCTATCGCTACCCCGATCTGGAATCGGCTCTCGCGCAGGCGGCCGGGCCCGCGTCCGCCCAGGGCTGATCGGGCCGGCGTCCCGCTGCAGACGCGTAGACTGCGGCGTGAACCAGCGTCGAGCGGAAAGTGGGTTGGCATGGCTTTGGACGATCTGACGGCGGCAGGGGTCCCGGCCCCGTTCGCGCCGCTCGGGCTCACGTTCGACGATGTCCTGCTGCAACCCAACGAGAGTGACGTCATCCCCGCCGACGTCGACCCGACCACGCAGGTCAGCCGGCGGATCACCTTGCGGATCCCCCTGATGAGCTCGGCGATGGACACCGTCACCGAGTCCCGCATGGCCATCGCCATGGCGCGTCAGGGCGGGCTGGGAATCCTGCACCGCAATATGACCGCCGAGGAGCAGGCCGCCCAGGTCGACCGGGTGAAGCGCTCGGAGGCGGGCATGGTCGATCAGCCCATCACCACCACCGTGGATGCGACCATCGGTCAGGTCGACGAAATGTGTGGCACGTATCGGGTCTCCGGTCTCCCGGTCGTGGACGATCAGGGCCACCTGGTCGGCATCATCACGAACCGCGACATGCGCTTCGAGGACGATGCGAACCGCCCTGTGGGCGAGGTCATGACCCGCATGCCGCTCGTCACCGGGCACCCGGGCATCTCGTCCGAGGACGCGTTGAAGCTGCTGGGGCAGTACAAGATCGAGAAGCTGCCGCTGGTTGACGACGACGGAATCCTGCGCGGCATGATCACGCTCAAGGACTACGTGAAGTCCGACAAGTACCCGCTGGCCACCAAGGATCCGCAAGGCCGCCTCCGCGTCGGGGCGGCCATTGGCACCTTCGGGGACGCCTGGGAGCGGGCCATGCTGCTCGTGGAGGCGGGCGTGGATGCGCTGGTCACCGACACCGCGCATGGCCACAGCCGCTCCGAGATGGATCTGATCCGCCGGTTGAAGGCCGAGCCGCTGGCCGCCCACGTGGATGTGATCGGCGGCAACGTCGCCACCTACGAAGGCGCCAAGGCCATCGTCGAGGCGGGCGGTGACGCCGTGAAGGTCGGCATCGGACCCGGCTCCATCTGTACCACCCGCGTCGTCGCAGGCGTCGGCGTCCCGCAGGTCACGGCGATCTACGACGCCGCTCGCGCCGCCAAGCCCGCCGGAGTGCCGGTGATCGGCGACGGCGGGCTGCAGTACTCCGGCGACATCGCCAAGGCCCTGGTGGCCGGGGCCAACGCCGTCATGCTGGGCTCGTTGCTGGCCGGTTGCGAGGAGAGCCCCGGCGAGCTGGTGTTCATCAACGGCAAGCAGTTCAAGAGCTACCGGGGGATGGGCAGCCTGGGCGCCATGAAGGCGCGTGGCAAGGCCGGCAGCTTCGCCTCCGACCGCTACTTCCAGGCCTCGGCGACCACCGATGACAAGTTCATCCCCGAGGGCATCGAGGGGCAGGTCGCCTACCGGGGGCCGCTGGCCGCGGTGGCCTATCAGCTCATCGGTGGGCTGCGGCAGTCGATGTTCTACTCCGGCGCCCGCACGGTGCCCGAGCTGCAGGAACGCGGCCGGTTCGTCCGCATCACCTCCGCCGGTCTGCGCGAGTCCCACCCGCACGACATTCAGATGACCGTCGAAGCCCCCAACTATTCAGCTAAGTGAGCGACATGATCGAGATCGGACGCGCCAAGCGCGCCACCCAGGTGTACGGCTTCGACGACATTGCCATCGTCCCCACGCGACGCACCCGCACCCCCGAAGACGTGAAGCTCACGTGGACGATCGACGCCCTCACCTTCGACTTCCCGATCGTGGCCGCGCCGATGGACTCGGTGATGTCGCCGGCGACCGCCATCGCATTCGGCAAGCTGGGTGGGCTGGGGGTGCTCAACCTGGAGGGGCTGTGGACGCGCTACGCCGACCCGCAGCCGCTGCTGGACGAGCTCGCCGAGATCAGTGACGCTGTCGCAGCGACCCGGCGGATGCAGGAGATGTACTCCGCCCCGGTCCAACCGGAGCTCATTCGGGCGCGGATGCAGGAGATCCGGGACGCGGGGGTTCCGGTCGCCGGGGCGCTCAGCCCGCAGCGGGCCCAGGAGTTCGCCTCCGTGGTCGAGTCCTCCGGCGTCGACTTCTTCGTGATCCGCGGTACCACCGTCTCCGCCGAGCACGTGTCGGCCTCCGATGAACCCCTCAACCTGAAGGAGTTCATCCGCAAGCTCGACGTCCCCGTCATCGTGGGTGGCTGCGCCACCTACCAGGCTGCCCTGCACCTGATGCGGACCGGCGCTGCTGGCGTCCTGGTCGGCTTCGGCGGCGCCGCCACCGGCCGCACCCGGCACGTCCTGGGTGTTGAGGTTCCGATGGCCTCGGCCATCGCCGACGTCGCCGCCGCGCGCCGCGACTACATGGACGAGTCCGGCGGTCGCTACGTCCACGTCATCGCGGACGGCGCGCTGGGGCGCTCCGGTGATCTGGCCAAGGCGATCGCCTGCGGCGCGGACGCCTGCATGGTCTCCACCCCGCTCGCGCGTGCCACCGAGGCCCCCGGCAAGGGCTGGCATTGGGGTCCCGAGGCCTGGCACCCGCGCCTGCCGCGCGGCGAGCGCGTGCGGGTGGGCCGGGTCGGCAGCCTCGCCGCCATCGTCGAGGGTCCCTCGCATGTGCCCGACGGCACCATGAACCTCGTGGGCGCGCTCCGCAAGGCGATGAGCACCACCGGCTACACCGAGGTCAAGGAGTTCCAGCGCGTCGAGATCGTCGTCCACGCCTGACCATGAGGCGCGGGCTCGCGCTCGTGGTGGCCGTCACCCTGCTGGTGACGACCGGCGGGCTGGTGTGGTGGTTCGCTTACCTTCCCGGTGCCCGCGCCCGTGAGCGGGCGGACTCGGTCGCGGCCGGGCTCGCCTCCGGAACCCTGCAGGACGCCTGGTTCACCGCCCCCGGCGCCGCCGCGGAGCTGACCCGCATCTACAGCGGCATGGGAGCCCTGCGTCCTCAGGTGACGGTCGGGGAACTCACGTCGCAGGCCGATGGCGCGCTCGGAGCTGACCTGACCTGGCGCTGGGAGATCCACGCGGGCAAGGACCCGTGGGAGTACACCACCTTGCTGCGGCTGCACCGTGCCGACGGCCCGGACTGGGCAGCGGAGTTCACGCCCGCGCTCGTCGCGCCCGGGCTGGAGACGACGGATCGGCTGCGGGCCACGCGGCTCTCCGCGGTGCGCGGCGCCATCCTCGGGGAGGGCGGGGAGATCCTGGCGGGCAACACGTCCGCCTATCGGGTGGGGATCGACAAGACGCTCACCACCCCGGAGTCGGCCCTGGCGAGCGCGCGGACGCTGGCCGACCTGATGGGGATCGACGCCGACCGCTACGTGGCCCGCGTGGAGGGCGCCGGCTCGAAGGCCTTCGTCGAGGCGCGCGTCCTGCGCCGCGGTGACCCGGCCGAGTCGGAGCTGGCGCTCCGCGCCGTCGACTTCGCCGGAGTGCGCGCGATCACCACGACGTTCCCGCTAGGGCGCACCTCCAGTTTCGCCCGGCCCTTGCTGGGGGTGGTGGGGGAGGCCACCGCGGAGCAGGTGGACGCGTCGGCGGGCACGATCCGAGCCGGGGATCTGGCAGGGCGAGGTGGCCTGCAGGAGGCCCGCAACCATGTGCTCGCTGGTCTGTCCGGGTTCGTCATCGATCGCGTCGACGCCGACAACCGCGCCACGGAACTGTTCTCGGTCGAGCCGCTGAACGGAACCGATGTCGTCACCACCGTGGACGCCGACCTGCAGCAGGCCGCCGAGTCGATCCTGGCGGGCGTCGGTCCCGCCAGCGCGCTGGTCGCCATCCGGCCCTCCGACGGAGCCATCCTGACCGCTGCGGTCGGGCCCGGGTCGCAGGGCTTCTCCACCTCCACCCTCGGGCAGTACGCCCCCGGGTCCACCTTCAAGGTGGTGACCTCGCTGGCCATGCTGCGCGGTGGCGCCACCGCCGATTCCCTGGTGCACTGCACCGACGGCGCGGTCGTCGACGGGTACCGATTCGACAACTGGCAGGGCTATCCCCGCACCGCCCTGGGGGACGTGCCGCTCCACACCGCCTTCGCGTACTCGTGCAACAGCGCGTTCCTCAACGCCCGGGACACGGTCAGCCAGGCCGACCTCGTCACGGCGGCGGGCAGCCTGGGACTCACGGCTCGCGCCCAGATCGTGCTTCCCGGCTTCCTCGGCTCCGTGCCCGAGGATGCGTCCGGCACCGCCCACGCCGCCTCCATGATCGGGCAGGGGCAGGTGCTGGCCAGCCCGCTGGGCATGGCGACCGTCGCGGCCAGCGTGGCCGCAGGCCACACCGTCACCCCCGTGCTGGTTCCCGAGCCGGGGCAGCAGCCCGGGACCCCGGCCGTCCCGCTCGCCACCGACGAGGCTGACGCGCTCCGTTCGCTGATGCGCGCGGTGGTCACCGAGGGAGGTCACGCGGCACTCGCCACGGTGCCCGGGGACGCGGTCGGCGCCAAGACGGGCACGGCTAGCTACGGCTCCCCGGTCCGGTATCACGGCTGGATGATCGCCATCCAGGGTGACCTGGCCGTCGCGGCGTTCACCGAAGACGGTTCCAGCGGGACGACGAACGCCGAGCCGCTGGTGGTGGCGTTCCTGGAGGCAGCGAACGGCTAGTCGTCGGCGGCGGTCAGCCGGGCCACGTCGGCGGCGAAGGCGTCCCGAGCCCGGCGTTCCTGTTCGGGGGAGTCCCACACGATCGCGTCGAGCGCGACGACCGACTGCTCGTGGACGCGCGCCACGGCGGCCGCGGAGATGAGCCCTGCCCGGCGCAGCAGCAATGCGGCACCCAGATAGGTGTCGAACGTCGCGATGCCTCGTTCGGCCCGTTCGGCGCGCACGGCAGCAGGGGTGTCCACCACGTCGTGGATCAGGACGGCGTCCACGAAGCCGGCGAAGCGCTCCCGGACGAGTTCCCCGACGGTGACGTCGCCCTGCCCGGAGTCGCCGATGAACACCAGCCGGTACTCGGGGAACAGTTGCCGGTAGTGGGCGATGTTGGCGATCTTGCGAGCCGCCATCAGGTCGTGGCTCGCGAGGGCGGCGAACGTGCCGGTGAGGACGCTGTGGGAGGCGATGCCGGCCGTCGCAGGGTGGCACGGGTGTGGTTCTCGATGAGTCCGAACAGGTCGCCGGGGCGGGCGGTGACGAACGTCAGGTCGCCCAGCGAGTAGGCCGCATCCTCGGGGCCGCGGTCCAAGGCGTCGAGCACCGCCAGGACGCCCGGATACACGGTGCCGCGCGGGAACCGGCGGTCGTGCAGGGCCGCGGCGACCGTGTCGTCGATGTCGCACAAGACCTTTGCCTCGCCAGGGTGCACCCCGACCGACTCGGCGGCGATGTGGGCCAAGATGGTCGCGCGCACCTCCTCATCGGCGATGTCGGCGAAGACGAGCTCCTCCAGGTCGTGATGGTCGGGCCGGTTGTTGATGGCGTTCTTCACGGCGGTGAGTTGCTCGCCACCCACCGCCAGGAACACCGCCGCGATGGTCTCGGCGTCGGCCCCGTCGGTGTGCCCGGCTTGCAGCCCGTACACGACGTTGGCCAAAGCGGGCACCGACAGCGCCTCGAGCCGTTCCAGGATCAGGTTGCGCAAGGCGGTGCGGTGATCGGGGCCCAGCAGACGATCGTCCAGGCTGGCGAACAGTTCGGCGGCGTCGACGCTGGCCAGCGCGTGATCGAAGTCCGGGTCGGAGGCCTGGCGCAGCAGCGACAGCACGGCGGCTTCGTCGTCGCGGTCGGTGTGGCCCCGCAGCAGGGCGGTGAGCAGGTCGAGGTTGAACGGCACGCGCGCCAGTCTAGGAACCGGCAGGTGCGCGCACGCGCAGCGCGGCATGCTGCACGCGAATGCGCAGGTCGGCGACGGGTCCGACGTCGTCGCCGTCGAGGTGGAGGGGGGCCGGATCGTCGGGGACGGCCCACAGGGTGCGCACCTTGGTGTAGCGAAGCGCCGTCGTGTCGAGCCGGTGCCCGGTCAGCCCGGCGAACGCGACCGGCCCCCACTGGGCGCGGGTGCGCAGCGGAAGCTCCATGACGTCGAGCAACCCGTCGTCGGGGACGGCGTCGGGGAACACCTCGATTCCGCCGGGGATCGTGCCCGCGTTGGCCACCAGCAGCGTCCAGGTCTGCACCCGGCGACCGGGGGCGTTGTCGAGGGAGACCCGCATCGCCAGGGGACGCGCGAACAGATGCCGGGCGCCGCTGGCCAGGTAGGACAGCCACCCCAGGTGCCGTTTGAGCCGTGGGCTGGTGGTGCCCACGGTCGCCGCGTCGTGGCCCAGGCCTGCCATCACCAGGAACGGGCGCTCCGCGGTGGGGGCCCCGACCGCACCCTCGGGGGTGACCTCCCCCAGCCGATGTCGACGGTCCGCGCGGGGGCGAACAACGCTCGGTCGACGGCCAGCAGGGGCTTGCGGGTCCGCAGCCGCAGGTTGTAGGCGAACAGGTTGGCGGTGCCGATCGGCAGGATCCCCAGCTCGACGCCGGTGCCGGCGACCGCGCGCGCCACCTCCCGGACGGTGCCGTCGCCGCCGGCGACCACCACCACCCGTGCCCCGGCGGCCACCGCGTCGCGGGCCTGCGGATAGCCGTCGGCGTCCACCGTGGTGGTGGCGACGATCGGGGCGGGCAGGCCCGCGTCCCGGCAAGCGGACTCGAGGACGCGACGCATCACGGCGTAGCCTCGGGCGGCGGGGTTCATCACCGCCCACAGCGTCCCGGACGCGGCCTCGCTCACGCGTCCCATTGTGCCCGGGTCGGGGACCGGTCCGCCGCTAGGGTGGGGGCATGACCCAGTTGCCCGCCGAACTCACGGAACTGCGCGCCAGCATCGACAACCTCGATCAGGCCCTGATCTGCCTGCTGGCCGAACGGTTCAAGGTCACCCAGCGCGTCGGGCACCTGAAGGCGGCCAAGGGCCTGCCCGCGGCCGACCCCGCGCGCGAACAGCAGCAGATCGCCCGCCTGCGGCGGCTGGCCGACGAGGCGGGCCTGGATCCCGAGTTCGCGCAGAAGCTGCTCGCGTTCATCGTCACCGAGGTGGTCCGCCACCACGAGCAGATCGCTCGCGACACCCGCGGCTGACGCCGGCCGCGTCAGGCCTGAGCGAAGCGGGCGACGAAGTTCGCCAGGATCAAGGCGGGCTGGTCGCCCACGTCGGAGGACCGGGCCTGCGTCGACAGGGTCTCGAAGTCGGCCGGGTCGAAGTAGCCGGCGTCGGCGTAGATCGCCATGCGGGCCACGAGGCGCTCGGCGTCCAGTTCGGGATGGAACTGCGTCACGTACACGTTCTCGCCGACCCTGAATGCCTGCACGGGGCAGGCCGTGCCGCTGGCCAGCAGGACGGCCCCCGGTGGCAGTTCGGCGCACGCTTCCTTGTGCCCGGTGAACGCCCGGAAGCTGGGGGCCAGCCCTTCGAACAGCGGGTCGACGAGCCCGGCCTCGGTCAGGGTGACCGCCACGGCACCAGCCCCCTCGCCGTACTGGCGGTCGACGACGCCGCCCAGATGCGAGGTCACCACCCCGAGCCCGTAGCACAACCCCAGCAAGGGGACGCCGCCGGCCAGTGCCGCGTCCACGAGGCGGCCCAGGTCGGCTTCGACACGCACCTGGGTGTCGCTCTTGTCCTCATCGGAGGCGTTGAACTGCCCGCCGCCGATGATGACGCCCGCGAAGTCGTCGGGGTCGATCATGGGCAGCGGGGCCTGCTCCGCGCGCACCTGGATGAGGCTGCCGCCTGGCAGCCCGGTCAAGGTGAGCAGGGTCTGGAACTCCGCCTCGGCGGCACCGTCGTGGTCGCGCACCGACACGTGCAGGAACGGTTTCATAGATCCTCCTTCGTCTCGGCGCACACCGCATCCACGACCCCGAGTAGTCCCGAGTGTGCCGCCGCCCGCTGCCGGGTGGCGCTGTTGCCGTGCGCGCTCAGCGTGAGCGCGTGATCGAGGTCGTCTCGGCAGCCGAGCCGCTCGGCCAGCGGGGCGAGGCGGGCATGCCACGAGGCCACCAGCTCCCGCATCGGCACCGGTCCGTCCGCGGTGATGACCTCAGCCTCCAGGCCGTAGCGGGCGGTGCGCCACTTGTTCTCATGCACGAACCAGGGCGCCAGCGGAGGCAGCGGTGTCCCGGTCTGCTCCCCGACGATGAGGTGTTCGGTGAGGCACTGCGTCCAGGCGGCGAGGCAGCCGATCTCGGTCAGCGTGGGGGACGTGTCGGTGACCCGCAGTTCGACGGTGCCGAACTTGGGGGCCGGGCGCACGTCCCAGCGGATCTCCGAGGGGCTGGAGACCATCCCGGCCGCGGAGACCTGCTCGTAGTACGACTCGAAGGCGGCCCAGTCGGGCACGTCCGGAGGGAGCCCGTTGGTGGGCAGTTGCTGGAACAGCATGGTGCGCTGGGAGTCGAAGCCCGTGTCCTCGCCCTCGAAGAAGGGACTGGACGCCGTCAGGGCGAGCAGCAGCGGGGACAGCCGGGTCAGGCCGTGGACGAGGGGGAGGGTGAGGTCCCGGTCCGGTACCCCGACGTGCAGGTGGGTCCCGCAGATCAGCATGCGGCGTCCCCACCAGGCGTTGCGCTCGGCGACCGTGTCGTAACTGGGTCCGCGCTCCACCTCGACGTCGGCGGCGCGACTGAACGGATGGGTGCCCGCGGCGTACACGGCCAGCCCCTCGGCGTCGGCCGCGCCGGACAGCCGCTCCAGGTCACCGCGCAGTTCGGCGACGGCGGCCCCCACCGTCGCGTGGACGCCCGTGACGAGTTCCACCATGCAGGTGAGGTACTCCCCGCGGAGGGGACCGTCCTTGGTGGCACCCAGCCGCGCCAGCGTGGCGGGAGCGCCGGGAGCCAGCGCCCGCGTCGAGGTGTCGACGAGGGCGACCTCCCACTCCACCCCGAGCGAGCCGCGGGCGGAGGGAGTGAAGTCCAGGGGGCTCATGATGGCCGACCTAGGCGACCGGATCCGACTGCGTGTTGGCCACGACCCCCGTGACCACCGAGTTCGGCGGGATGTCGTGGACGACCAGCGCGTTCGCGCCCACCTTCGAGCCCGCTCCGACGGTGATCGGACCGATGACCTTCGCTCCCGCCCCCAGCAGGACGCCGTCGCCGATGGTCGGATGGCGCTTGAACCGGCCACGACTGCGTCCGCCGAGGGTGACCTGGTGGCACATCAGCACATCGTCGCCGATCTCCGCCATCTCGCCGATCACGATGCCCATGCCGTGGTCGATGAAGAACCGGCGGCCGATGACGGCGCCGGGGTGGATCTCCACCCCGGTGAGGAACCGGGCCACCTGAGAGAGCAGGCGGGCCAGCGGCCGAGCGGTCGGACGGCTGGTCCACAGCCAGTGCCCGACCCGGTGCGCCCAGATGGCGTGGACGCCGGGGTAGAGCAGGGCGATCTCGAGCTTGTTGACGGCCGCGGGATCCTCGCGCAGGGCCGTGTCGAGGTCTTCATCCGCGCGCTGCCACACGGCACGAAGAGACGGGGTGGCCATGCTGGTTCCTTTCGGGCGGTCAACGCTTGTGGGGAAACCTACCCGTCCGTCGGAAAACAGCCGTGTTCATCTCAGTCGTGTGGCGCGCCGGAGCCGGGGCGGCGCAGCACCCACACGCTGACTGCCACCTCGGTGAGGACTCCGGCGACGTCGCCGTGATGACCGTGGAAGGCGTTGGGGCCCATCGCGATCAGGTCGGCGGCCAAGGGGGCGTCGGCGTCCAGCGGCGCCCGCACCCGATGGCGTGCCACGGCGTCGAACCGGCCATGGAGGCTGCGCAGCAGCCGGTCGGCCTTGCCCTCCTCGATGTCGAGCAGTCCCTCGCGGGCACGCAGGGAGGCCAGGTGCTCCTTGTCCGGGGTGACGATCAGCGCCAGCCCGGAGGGCCGCAGGATGCGGGCGAACTCGGCGATGTTGCGGGGAGCGAACACGCACGTGACGACGTCGAAGCGTCCCGAGCGGAGCGGGAGGGCCGCCCACGCGTCGGCGACGACGGCGGCGGCGCGGGGATGGACGCGGCCGGCGCGTTTGGCCGCGGGGACGGACACGTCGAGGCTGACGCCGCGCGCGGCCGGGTGGGTCTCCAGCAGGCGTGCCAGGTGGTGTCCGGTCCCGCCGCCGATGTCCGCGATCGTGACGCCGTCGTCGACGCGGCGGGCCAAGGCGTCGTCCACCGCATCGAAGGCGCCCGAGGCGAGGACCCGGGCGCGGGCAGCCACCATCGGCGGGGTGTCGGCGTTGCCGGGCTGCGGCCCCCCGAGCAGGTTGAGGTAGCCCTGGCGCGCGGCGTCGTACCGGTGCCCGGCCCTGCAGGACGCGCCGTGGTCGTCCAGGTCGAGCGGGTTCCCGCAGGACGGACACGACAGCAGCCCGGCTGCGGCGGCCAAGCTCACCGGAGGATCACAGCCCGCGCAGGCGCCCGCCGTCCACGGGCACGATGCAGCCGGTGACGTACGAGGCGGCCTGCGACAGCAGGAAGGCGGCGACCCGGCCGAACTCGGCCGGCTGCCCGACGCGACCCATCGGGGCGGCGAGCCCCATCGCGGCGACGGCTGCCTCCGCGTCGGGGGTCTGGGCGGCGAGCCAGTTGATCCGGTCGGTTTGGATGGTGCCCGGCATGAGGCCGAACACCCGCGACCCGGAGGCCCCGAACTCGTCGGCCAGCTCCCGGATCAGGAGCGCGAGACCGGGGCGCGTGACGTTGGAGGGGGCCATGTCGGCGAGGGGTTCCTTGGCGGAGGTCGAGAGCACGAAACCGAGCGTGACGGGGCCGGTGGCGGCCGAGACGACCTCGCGGGCGGTGCGGATCGCGGCGACGACGACGGAGTCGAAGGCCGCGGCGTAGGTGGCGTCGGGGGTGGTGAGGACGCCTCCCTTGGCGGGTCCTCCGACGCTGATCATCGCCCCATCGAGGCGATCCCACGTCTGGAGCGCGAGGGCGCAGGCCTCGGCGGCGGAGGAGAGCTCGTTCAGGTCCCGGGCCAGCCCGATCGCGGAGTCGGGGCCCAACGCTGCGACGGCAGCCTCCAGCTGCTCGGGGCGCCGGGCGACCAGGACCACCTTGGCGCCCTCCGCGACGAGCTGGTCGGCGGTGGCGCGTCCCAGGCCGCCCGAAGCGGCGGTGACGACGAAGACCTTTCCGGCGAGTCCGAGATCCATGGTGAAGCCTCCTAGGCGTTGTTGTTCGCGGCGGTGTCGGACGGTGGGGACTGCGGTGGGAGGCCGTCGGCCCGCGCCCGGGCGGCCTTCGCCTTGGCTTTCTTGCGGTCGCGCACATCGTTGCGGATGAGCACCACTAGGCCGAAGCCGGCGATCGCGGCGAACGAGAACCACTGCAACGCGTAGGACAGGTGCGGACCCTCGGTGAGCTCGGGGGGCGTCACGGGGATGAGTTCCTCGCTCTGGCCGGGCTCCACGGTGATCAGGCTGAGGTAGCCGTTGACCAGCGGACGGCCGAGCCACGGTGCGATCGCGTCGGAGTTGATGAGCCGCACCGTGTTCTCGGTGGGCGTCATGGCGTTCGTGCTGCCCTGCTCGTTGCGGCGCACGTACCCCACCAGGTGCACCTCCCCGGCGGGCGGGGCGGGGAACACCTTGGGGAAGTCCTGTGAGGCGGGCCGCACGACGAAGCCGCGATCCACCAAGACGACCTGGCCTCCGGTGGTGACCAGCGGGGTGACCAGCTCCCAGCCGGTCTCGTCGTTGTGGGAGCGGTAACGCGCCTGGAGCTGAGAATCAGCCAGGAAGGTGCCGCTCACCTCGACGCGCTGCCACTGATCCTGCTCGGTGATCACGTGGGAGAAGGCGTCCTCGAAGGAGACCACGGCCGCCTGCTCGTGGGTGACCACGTTGGCGTTGCGGTCACGGCGCTGTTCGAGCCGGTCCAACTGCCACTGTCCAAGACTCACGAACGTGAACCCGAGGGCCACGACGAACAGGCCCATCAACGCCCAGCGCAACCACACTCTCTTCACGCGGCATCGCCCTCCGCCACATCGCCGGGGACCACATCGCCCGTGGTCAATTCCGGCGGCCGCTCGGCCTCCGGCGGGCGGGCGACCGGGGCGGCGTGGTTGTCGGCGGCGTTGCCCAGCAGAACCGCGAGACCGGGCAGCAGCGCCGCCGCGAGGAACAAGATCAGGTTGTGGGGCGCCGGGCTGAGGACGGCGGCGAAGAAGGCCACCACCCGGAACCCCATCGTGATGAGGTAGCGGCGCATGCGCTGCTCGGTGGAGAGCGTCCTGCCGATGCGCGCGTCGGTGATCACCGACGGGCGATCCTCCGCCCCACGTCCAGCCATGATGTCAGCCTAACCCGGCCCGCGAACCGCGCACGATACGGTGTGCGGGTGAAGCAGCAACCACGCAGCATTCTGGTGACCGGCGGAGCCCGCGGCATCGGAGCGGCGATCGTCGAGGCGTTCTTGGAACAGGGGCACACGGTGGCCGCCGCGAGCACCAGCGGAGCGGCCCCCCAGGGAGCGCTCGGGATCGTGTGTGATGTCACCGACCCCGCCTCCGTGGACGCGGCGTTCGCCCAGGCCGAGGAGGCGCACGGCCCGGTCGAGGTGGTCGTCGCGAACGCGGGCATCACCAAGGACACGCTGCTGATGCGCATGACCGACGCCGATTTCGACGCCGTCGTCGACGTCAACCTCAAGGGCGCCTTCAACGTCGCCAAGCGGGCCTCGCGCGCCATGCTGCGCGCCCGCTGGGGGCGCATGATCTTCATCGGGTCCGTGGTCGGCCTGTACGGCTCTCCCGGTCAGGTGAACTACGCGGCGACCAAGTCCGGACTCGTCGGCATGGCCCGCTCCCTGACCCGGGAGCTGGGCGGGCGGCACATCACCGCCAACGTCGTCGCGCCCGGATTTATCGAGACTCGGATGACCGCCGAGCTCCCCGAGGCGACGGTCGCCGGCTACCAGGCTGCGATCCCCGCCGGTCGCCTGGGACAGCCCCAGGAAGTCGCGGCCGCGGTCACGTTCCTGGCCTCGGACGCCGCCGGCTACATCAGCGGGGCCGTGATCCCCGTCGATGGCGGCCTCGGCATGGGCCATTGAGCCCGATCAGTCACCACACGCCCACGCACCACAGGAAGAAGAGCGCAGCCATGGGAATCCTCGACGGGAAGACGATCCTCGTCACCGGTGTCACGATGACGTCCTCGATCGCCTACAAGGTGGCGGAGATCGCCCAGCAGGAGGGGGCCCGCGTCCTGGTCTCCAACTTCGGCCGGGCGCTGAACCTGACCAACCGCGTCGTGACGCGGCTCGACCCGGTCCCGACGGTGCTGGATCTGGACGTCACCTCCGAGGATCAGCTCGCTGGCTTGGCGGACGTGCTGCGGGCCGAGGGCGTCGAACGACTCGACGGCGTCGTCCACTCGATCGCCTTCGCCAACCCGGAGACGGCGCTCGGCGGCGCTTTCCTGGAGACTCCCTTCGGGGACGTGTCGGCGTCGGTGCACATCTCCGCGTACTCGCTGGTATCCCTGACGATGGCCTGCAAGCCGCTGTTCGGAGAGTCGGCCTCGGTGGTCGGGATGACGTTCGACGCGCGGGTCAGCTGGCCCGCCTACGACTGGATGGGCGTGTCGAAGGCGGCCCTGGAGTCCGCTTCGCGCTACCTGGCCCGCTACCTGGGTCCCGAGGGCGTGCGCTCCAACATCGTGGCGGCCGGGCCGGTCGACACCATCGCCAAGAAGGCCATCCCCGGATCGCACTCCTTCAACGACATCTGGGCGCAGCGCGCTCCGCTCGGGTGGGACGCCGCCGACGCCACCCCGACCGCGAAGGCCGTCGTGGCCCTGCTGTCGGACTGGTTCCCCGCCACCACCGGCGAGCTGATCCACGTCGACGGCGGGCTGCATTCAACGGGCGCGTGAACCTCCTGCAGGTGCTGTCGGGCCGGTAGGTTGAAGTCATGGCACCGGTTGTTGAACTCGCAGACGTCACCGTCGTCCGTGGCAAGGCCACGCTCCTGGATCGGGTGAACTGGGTCATCGACGAGGCGGACCGGTGGGTGATCATCGGCCCGAACGGGGCGGGTAAGACGACGCTGCTGCAAGTGGTCTCGGCCAACCTGCACCCGACCGCAGGCAGGGCCGCCATCCTCGACGAGGTGCTGGGTGCGGTGGACGTCTTCGAGTTGCGCCCGCGCATCGGCGTGACCTCTGCGGCACTGGCCGAACGCATCCCTCGCTCGGAGTCGGTCGGCAATGTGATCGTGTCGGCGGGCTACGCGGTAGTGGGCCGGTGGACCGAACGATACGACGTGACCGACTTCGAGCGGGCGGGGGCGCTGATGCGCCAGTTGAGCATCGAGCGTCTGGGCAAGCGGACGTTCGGCACCCTCAGCGAGGGCGAACGCAAACGCGTCCAGATCGCCCGCGCTTTGATGACCGATCCGGAACTGCTGCTGCTGGACGAACCGGCCGCGGGCCTGGATCTGGCCGGGCGGGAGTCGTTGGTGGCGACGCTGGGGGAGATCATCGCCGACCCGCACGCACCCGCAACCGTGCTGGTGACGCACCACCTGGAGGAGATTCCCGCGGGCATGACGCACGCCCTGCTGCTCAAGCAGGGCCGCATCGTCGCCGCCGGACCCATCGCGGAGGTGCTCACCGACGACCTGCTCAGCGACGCTTTCGACCTGCCGCTGCAGATCACCCAGACCGACGGCCGCTGGTCGGCGCGCGCCCGCAGCGCCGCCCCCACGGGGAGCTGAGCCGCCATGTGGGAGTGGGTGCAGGCCAACTTCTGGACGCTGTGGCTCGTCGCCGCGGGCGGCCTGGCCGTCTCGGAGATGCTCACGTTGGACATGACGCTGCTCATGCTGGCGGGCGGGGCCCTGGCCGGGGCCGGCGTGGCCCTGTTCTTCCCGGCCCTGCTCTGGCTGCAGATCCTCGTCGCGGCCGTGGTGTCCGTGGCGTTGCTGGGTTTCCTGCGGCCTCAGGTGCTGAAGCGACTGCATCGGGGCCCCGGCTACCGCAGCACTTTCGAGCAGTTGCTGGGCAGCATCGGTCGAGCGACCGGCGAGATCACGGCCGCGGGCGGTGAGGTGAACGTCAATGGCGAGACGTGGTCGGCCCGCAGTTATGACGGCGATCCGATCCCCGCAGGGACCGAGGTCGACATCATCGAGGTGGACGAGCTGACCGTCGTGGTACAGCCGCGACACAAGCCCCTGAGCGGGGGCTGACCGAACCTGGGCCGGGGTGGCGGCGACTCGCTAGGGTGTGGGAAACACCCTAAAGAAGGAGTCGGGATGGAGTTCGTGATCCTCGCCATCGTCATCCTCGCCGTCGTCGGCGTCGCATTGGCACTGTCGGTCCGCGTCATTCAGCAACAACAGCTCGGCATCATTCAGCGGCTGGGGAAGTACCACAGCACGATCGACCCCGGTCTGCACCTGATCTTCCCGTTCATCGACCGGGTGGCCTACACCATGGACATGCGCGAGGCGGTCGTCCCGTTCCCGCCCCAGGGTGTCATCACCGAGGACAACCTGATGGTCGGCATCGACTCCGTCATCTACTACCAGATCGTCGACCCGGTTCGGGCGGCCTACGAGGCCCAGAACTACATCCAGGCCATCGAGCAGCTCACGCAGACGACGCTGCGCAACATCATCGGCGGCATGGACCTGGAGGAGACCCTCACCAGCCGTGAGGACATCAACCAGAAGCTCCGCACGGTCCTCGACGAGGCCACCGGCAAGTGGGGCATCAAGGTCAACCGAGTCGAATTGCGTTCGGTCGAGCCGCCCGCCACCATCCGCGACGCCATGGAGAAGGGCGCCCGTGCCGAGCGCGAGAAGCGAGCCCAGGTGCTGCTGGCCGAGGGCCAGCGGCAGTCGCAGATCCTCTCCGCGTCCGGTGACCGGGAGTCCAGCATCCTGCGCGCCCAGGGTGAGCGGGAGTCCGCCGTTCTCCGGGCGCAGGCCGATCGGCAGGCCTCGATGCTGCGTGCCGAGGGCGAGGCCCAGGCCATCACCACCGTGTTCAACGCGATCCACGCCGCCGAGCCGGATCAGGCTCTGCTGTCCTACCAGTACCTGCGGATGCTGCCCGAACTCGCCAAGGGGGATGCCAACAAGGTGTGGATCATCCCCAGCGAGCTCAACGACGCTCTGAAGGGACTCGGCGGCCCCGTCGGGGATGCCGTGAAGTCGTTCACGCAGGCGGACCCAAGCCGCTTCACCGCCCCCGAGCGGGTGGACGTGTTCGCGGAGATCGCCGACGCGAAGCGGGCCGAGGAGGCGCAGTCCCAGGCTCAGGTGCAGCAGGCGATCGAGGAGGCCAAGCGGATCGAGCACGGCGACGCGGGTGCTCCGGTCAACGCGCTGGCACCCGGTGCCGCCCTGGGCCCCGTCGAGCAACTCGTCGCCGGGACGGCGACGGCCGAGGGGCACCCGGGCTTTGCTGCCCCCGAGCCGGGGGGTACCGCCCCGCAGCGGGCCGTCGAACCCGAGAACTGAGCCGCCCAGGATCACGGCCCTCGGGGCCCGGCGCACGCGCATCGACGCCGGGGTCATCGTTTCGACGGTGACCCCGGCGTTGTCTTTGGCGTTACGCCCAGGCGTGGATCCTGGCCACCACGCCGTCGCAGAAGGCGTCGAACGCGGGATCCTCCTCGTGGGCCTCGGGGTGCTGGCGCAGCCACGCCCAGGATCGATCCAGCCCGTCGGAGAACCGGGTCGGTGTGGTGAAGCCAGGCACCAGCGTCCGGATCAGGCTGGTGTCGAAGATGACCGTGTTCGACTTGTCGCCGCTCAACGACGCTTCCAGGTCGGGACGCAGTGCCACCAGCATTGCGGTGGAGACGTGCGCCAGCCGCGGGGTGACCCCGAGCGTCTCGCCGAGCGTCGCGAAGGCCTGGTTCCAGGTCAGCGACTCGTCGGAGGTGATGTGGACGGTGCGCTGCCGTGCCCCAGGATTCCCCAGGAGTCCCAGCAGGCCGACCGCGAAGTCCTCGTTCCAGGTGAACGTCCACAGCGACTCGCCGTCCCCCTGGACGAGGACCGGTTCGCCGCGCAGCAGCCGGGACACCACCGCCCACGGCCGGCCGAAGTGCAGGTTCACGGGGATACCGCGCTCCCCGTAGGTGTGGCTGGGACGAACGATCGTCCAGGGCACGTCGTCACGCCCCCGCAGGACGGCTTCGCAGGCGATCTTGTCCCGGGCGTACGCCGAGAACGGGTTTCCCACGGGCGTGTCTTCCGTGATGACCGGGTCGGTGACCGGCTTGGCGTACACCGAGGCCGAGCTGATGAGCACGTACTGCCCGGTGCGTCCCGCCAGGACGCGCAGGTCGCGCTCCACCTGGTCGGGGGTGAAGGCAACGAACTGCACGACCGCATCGAAGGTGCGCGAGCCCAGCGCCGCCGACCAGGCCGCCTCGTCGCGGGCGTCGGCCACGAGGTGCTCCACCCCGGCGGGCACCGCTTCGCGGGTGCCGCGGTTCAGCACGGTCACCCGGTGACCGGCGGCGCAGGCGACGGCCACGACCGCCCGGCTGATGGTGCCGGTTCCCCCGGTGATCAGGATGCGCATGGCCCGATTGTGCCAGCCCCGCCTGGTCGTGGGCTGCGTCAGTCGGCGAGCTCGGCCAGCGCCGCGCGCATGGTGAGGGGCCGGAACCCTGCGGCGAGGGCGCGATCTCGTTGCGCCGGCTGGGCCTGGAGCAAGGCCCAGCCCCGATGCAGCAGGACGCGGGGGGATTTACGATGCTGAGCCAGGTCGCGCCGCAGCCGCAACCCCGCCACCAGCCAGCGATTGCGGTCGAGGTACAGCGGGCACACCGGCAGCCCCGCCTCGCGGATGAGCGGCAGCAGGTCGAGGGCGAAGATGCCCTCCGCGACGATGAGCTGGTGCGCCCCGACCTCCACCGTGTGTTCCCCCACGCGGCGTGACTGCGCGATCGAGTAGGTGGGCACGACGGCAGCGCCGTCCTGCAGCAGCCCGGTGAGGGCCGTCAGCGCGCCCACGGCGTCCCAGGTCGCCGGGTCGTCCCAGTCGACGATGCCGTGCGCGCAAGGCAGCCCCGGAGCGTCGGCGTCGCGGTAGAAGTCGTCCAGCCGCAGGGGCAGTGCCCCCACCAGCCTGGCCAGCCGCGACTTGCCGCCGCCGGACGGCCCGGCGAGCAGGACGAGCCGGGTCACAAGCCCAAGGCGGCCGTCATGTCGGCCTTGAGCTGCGTCATCGTCGCGGACGCGTGCGCGCGCGCCGCCGCCAGGTCGGCCGAGCGTTCGGCCGGAAGGTTCACCTGCAGGTACACCTTCAGCTTGGGCTCGGTTCCCGAGGGGCGCGCCACCGCCCGCACCCCGGCGCCTTCGAACAGGACGCCGTCGGTAGGCGGCAACCCGTGCCAGCCGTCGTTCAGATCCGACGCCTCCACCGCGACCCCGGCGAGCGCCGCGGGCAACCGGTCCCGCAGCCGCGCCATCGCGTCGCCGATGAGGGACAGATCCGCCACCCGGAAGGACAACTGTGCGGTGACGTGGACGCCGAACCGACGCGCGATGTCGTCCAGCCGACCCGCGACCGTGCCGCCCTGGGCTTTGAGCCGGGCTGCCAAGGCCAGCAGCCGGGTCAGCGTCGAGATGCCGTCCTTGTCGGCCACGGCGTCGGGATCGGTGCAGTAGCCGATGGCCTCCTCGTAGCCCAGCGCCAGGCCAGGGACGCGGCCGATCCACTTGAAGCCGGTCAGCGTCATCGCGAACGGCTGTCCGCCCGCCGCCGCCATGGCCGAGAGCAGCGTCGAGGACACCACGGAGCACGCGTAGGTGCCCTGCGCGCCGCGCGCGAGCGCGTCATCGGCGAGCAGCCAGCCGAGTTCGTCGCCGCTGAGCATCCGCCAGGTGCCGTCGAACGGGGCCGCCAGCGCACACCGGTCGGCGTCGGGATCGTTCGCGATGGCGATGTCGGCGCCCACCTCTGCCGCCAGGGCGAGGGCGAGATCCATGGCGCCCGGCTCCTCGGGGTTCGGGAACGCGACCGTCGGGAAGGCCGGGTCGGGGAGCGCCTGGGCGTCCACCAGGGCGGGGGCGGGGAACCCGGTCGCCGCGAGGACGCGAGCGACGACGTCGGCTCCCACTCCGTGGAGAGGCGTGTACGCCCAGACGAGATCCCGGGGAGCGTCGAGGGTCACCAGGGAGGCGGCGCGGGCCACGTAGGCGTCCACCAGGTCGTCCCCGACGAGTGAGTAGGCGTCCGAGCGCGGGATGTCGGCCAGCGGCTCCGCCGCGACGGCGTCGATCTGCGCGGCGATCTCGGCGTCGGTGGGCGGCACGATCTGGGAGCGGCCCACGTACACCTTGTAGCCGTTGTCCTGCGGTGGGTTGTGCGAGGCCGTCACCATGACGCCGGCCGCACAGTCCAGGTGGCCCAGCGCGAACGCCACCAGCGGGGTGGGGACGTGACGATCGGTGAGCAGCGGCGTGAGGCCGTGCCCGGCGAGGATCTCGGCGGTGTCGCGGGCGAACACGTCGGAGTTGTAGCGGGCGTCGTAGCCCACGATCACCCGGGCGCCCGCGTGGCCGTTGGCCACGAGCCAGCGGGCCAGGCCCGCGGCGGCCTGGGAGACCACCACCCGGTTCATCCGGTTCGGGCCAGGACCCAGGGCGGCGCGCAGCCCGGCGGTGCCGAAGGCGAGGCGTCCTGCGAACGCGTCGACCACCTCGGCCACGGCCTCGGAGTCGCCCCGCTCCGCACGTTCGATGAGATGATCCAGCGCGGCGACGGTCGCCGGGTCGGGATCCTGGGCCTGCCAGGCGCGCAGGGTCGTCAGCCGGTCGTCGTTCAGCATCACAGCACCTCCAGGATTCCGGACAGCAGGGACCGCAGTCGGGGCACCGCGCGGGTTCCGGCCTCGATCACCTCGGCGTGGTTCAAGGTCTCCCCGCTGAGGCCCGCCGCAGGGTTGGTGACCAGCGAGATGCCCAGCACGTCCATGCCCGCCTCGCGGGCGGCGATGGTCTCCAGGGCCGTCGACATGCCGACCAGGGAGCCGCCCAGCACCCCGGCCATCCGCACCTCGGCGGGGGTCTCGTAGGCGGGGCCGTGGAACTGGACGTAGACGCCTTCGTCGAGACCGGGATCGACGCCGAGGGCGAGCGCACGCAGGTCGGGGGAGTAGGCCTGGGTGAGGTCCACGAAGCGGGGTCCGACCAGCGGGGTCGTACCGGTGAGGTTGATGTGGTCGCTGATCAGCACCGGCGTCCCCGGACCCCACGCCGGGTTCAGGCCGCCGCAGCCGTTGGTGAGGACGAGCCGCCCGGCGCCTGCCGCCGCCGCCGTGCGGACCCCATGGACCACCGCGTGGGCGCCGCGGCCCTCGTACAGGTGGGTGCGACCGGTGAACAGTGCGACGACCCTGCCCGCCGGGGTGCGCAGCGCCCGGACGGTGCCGCCGTGGCCGGCGACCACCGGCGCAGCGAAGCCAGGCAGGTCCGCGAGCGAGACCTCGCCGAGGGTCTCGCCCAGCCCGGCGGACGCGGTGGACCAGCCGGATCCCAACACGATGGCCGCGTCCAGCTTCTCGACCCCCAACCGCTGGGTCAGGGAGGAGGCGGCCTCCGCAGCGAGCGCGTAGGGATCAGGCTGTTCGGTCATCCCCGCAGCATAGTGGCGTGGGGGCACGGCTCGCTTCGCCCGGGTGCTGCCTCGCGTGGGAGAATCCGGCCCATGACGCACGTGGTGATCATCGGGGGTGGACCAGGCGGCTACGAGGCCGCGCTGGTGGGGCAGCAACTCGGGGGCGCAGTGACCCTGATCGAACGGCGGGGCATGGGCGGCGCGGCCGTCCTGACCGACGTGGTGCCCTCCAAGACGCTGATCGCGACCGCCGAGGTGATGTCCCAGATCGGCCGTGCGGACGACCTGGGGCTGTGCCCCAAGCAGCACAGCGGCCCGACGGTTCAGACGGTCGCCGACACCATCAAGGTCGACTTGGCGCGGGTGAACGCCCGCATCGTCGGTTTGGCCGAACAGCAGTCGGCCGACATCCGCGCGCGGCTGCTCGCCGAAGGCGTCCGCATCATCGAGGGGAGCGGACGCCTGGACGGACCCGAATCCGTGCTGGCCACCCACGCCGACGGCACCTCCGAACTCCTGCCCGCCGACATCACGCTGATCGCGACCGGCGCGCGGCCACGCGAGCTGCCCGACGCGCCCTGCGACGGCGAACGCATCCTCAACTGGACGCAGATGTACAACCTCACTGAGCTTCCCCGGCGCCTGATCGTGGTCGGGTCGGGCGTCACGGGCGCCGAGTTCGCCAGCGCCTACAACGAGTTGGGCGTCGACGTCGTGCTCGTGTCCTCCCGCAACCAGGTGCTGCCGAGCGAGGACGAGGACGCCGGTCGCGTCCTGCAGGCCGTGTTCGAGGAGTCGGGCATGACGATCATGTCGCGGGCCAGGGCCGTCGCCGCCACGGTCGTCGGGGACGGCGTCGTCGTCACGTTGGAGGACGGCCGGACCATCGAGGGCAGCCACGTCCTGATGGCGGTGGGCGCTGTGCCGAACACCGACGGGCTCGGGCTGGAGGAGGCGGGCATCGCGACCAAGCCGGGCGGCCAGATCATCGTGGATCGGGTCTCGCGGACGACGGCGCGGGACGTGTACGCGGCCGGTGACTGCACCGGGGTCTTCAACCTGGCCTCCGTGGCCGCCATGCAGGGCCGGATCGCCATGTGGCACGCGCTGGGGGACGCGGTGGAGCCCCTGGATCTCAAGTCCGTCTCGGCCAACGTCTTCACCGCCCCCGAGATCGCCACCGTCGGGGTCACCCAGGGCGAAGTGGACGCGGGCGTCGTGCGCGCCCGCGAAGTCGTCTTGCAACTCGGCTCCAACGCGCGAGCCAAGATGCAGGGCCTCACGGACGGCTTCATCAAGGTCTTCTGCCTACCCACCACCGGCATCGTGATCGGCGGGGTGATCGTCGCCCCGCACGCCAGCGAGCTGATCCACACCTTGTCGCTGGCGGTGCGCGCCAAAATCACCGTCGACCAACTCGCGCAGGTGTTCACCGTGTATCCCTCACTGTCGGGCTCTGTGGGGGAGGCCGCGCGACGGTTGCACGGGACTGCTGGTGACGAAGCGCTCATCTACTGAGGGGTGGAGCCAACTCCCCCATGTGCGACTGGGGGATGATTCCGGGGGGTCGAACCACCGGAGGTGGCCGCTGATTGGCTACGGTAGGTTCCCGTGACCCAGAACATCCCATTGGCCATCGCGCTCGTCGTCATTGGATCGTTCTGCTTCGCCTTGTCCGCGCACTTCCAACACAACGCGGTCGACTCCCACCTGGAGGGGAATCGCGGCAAGAAGCGGATGCAGTTCGGCGCCTTGATGGAAACCGTCCGCAGCCCCCGCTGGTTGCTGGGCCTGGGGCTGCTGGGCACCTCCTTCCTGCTGCAGTGCACCGCTTTGCTGATGGCTCCCGTCTCCGTGGTGCAGCCGGTCGGCCTCCTCGCGTTCCCGTGGTCGATCCTGCTGGCGGCCCGGGTGGCCCGTACCGGCATCCCCAAGCGGGTGCAGGCCTCCGTGGCCGTCACCGTCGTCGCGACGCTGGCCTTCACCGTGATCACGGGACTGCACGCCAGCGAGCAGTCCGACCTGGTGCTCAAGCGCGTCATCTGGGGTGCCCTGGTGGTCTATGCGATCGCCATCTTGTTCGGGCTGCTCGGCTCGAAGGGCCCCGGCGCGTGGCGCAGCCTGTTCTGGTCTTCGGGCGGGGCCCTGTTCTATGGCCTGGAGGCGTCCTTGGTGAAGTCGCTCATCGAGTACTTCCGGACCCACCAGTGGCCCTATTCGCCGGCCATCATCGGCATCGTCGTCGCTCTCATCCTCGGGGCGCTGGCCGCAGGCTGGATGATTCAGCAGGGCTACGCGACCGGGCCCGCGGAACTCGTCGTGGGGTCGATGACCGTCACCAGCCCCGTCGTCGCGGTGGCGTTCGGCTTCCTGGTGCTCGGGGAGGCGTCCCGGATCACGGTGGGCCCGGCGATCGCCATGGTGGCCCTCGGCATCGTCGCGATCCTGGGAGTGGTGTCCCTCACCCGGTTCCATCCGACCTACCACGACGCGATCGAGCCGCAGCCAGAGTCGGTGGGCTGACCTTCCCGGTCGCCCCTGCAACGCGACAACGCCCGGACGGTGTCCTCACCGTCCGGGCGTTGTCGCGTTCGCTAGCTGAACTTGTAGATGCGCTGGGCGAGCCGGTAGAGGGCCAGCGAGGTGGCACGGCCTAGCGGGCCGGGGAGGTTCGCGGCGAGCACCAGCGGCTGGCGCAGCCCGAGGCGTCCCTTCAGGAGGGGATCGACGCGGTCGACGTGCTCCCACATCTCGCGGCGCATCCGCAGGCCGTTCTCGGTACCCTCCAGCAGTGCGAACATCGATGAGGCCGCCATGATGAGGCCCAGGTACTGCTCCATGTACCCGGCCAGGTGCCGGTTCCCGGCGCCCTCGGGGAGCTTATGGGCCTCGATCATGATGTCGGTGACCCGCATCTGCTGATCGAGTCGGCTGATCTGGACGCTCTCGTTGACGGACTGATCCTCGCGGCCGATGAAGTAGCGGTACAGGTTCACCGGGAGGTAGTACAGCGTCGAGACGCTCGGAAGCGGCACGTAGACGAAGATGTTGTCGACGTAGAAGGTGTGCTCGGGCAGTTCGACGCCGGAGTCGCGCAGCACCTGGGTGCGGAAGATCGCCGAGTGCATGAGGATGTTCTGCCCGGGCGAGGGGATGCCCATCTCGTTCCAGGTGAAGATCCGGTTCTGCGGCATCATCCGGCGATAGCGGATGACCTTCTGCGTGCCCGTGTTGGTGTGCTCGTAGACGTAGTTGGCGATCACCAGGTCCACCGGGCTGCCCGAATGGATGAAGTGTCGTAGCTTCGACAACGTCAGGTTGAGCGCGACCGGGTCGAGCCAGTCGTCGGAGTCAACTACCTTGAAGTAGACGCCGGACGCGGCGCGCAGACCCGCCATGACGGCGCCGCCGTGGCCCTTGTTCTCCTGATGGATGACCTTGATCACCCCGGGGTGGCGCTGCGCCCACTCGTCGGCCTTGGCAGCCGTGTCGTCCTTCGTCGAGCCATCGTTGACGATGATGATCTCGATGTCGCCCCGCCCGTGCAGGATCGAATCGATGCAGTGATCCATGTACTCGGCCGAGTTGTAGCAGGGGACGACGAAGGTGATCTCCTTCTGCTGACGGTAGGGATGGTCGTCGGTCACAAGGGTCCTCCGGTCGCGGCTGGCCGGCGGTCGCGCGGCGCAGCGTCCAGGCTACCGGGAGCCGAACACGTGCGCAGCCCGGCGCGCGCTCGGCTCACGGGGATCAGTCGAACAGATCCCCGAAGCCGTCGAACATGTCGCCGATGCCGTCCCCGATACCCTCCAGGCCGTCGCCCAGGCCCTCGCCGAGCCCCGCCAGACCCTCGCCCAGGCCGCCCATCAGGTAGGGCAGGCTGCTGATCCCCTGGAAGACCAGGGCGCCGATCGCGATGTCGGCGATCAGCGAGTTCCCGCGCCAGTTGCTGTAGTAGCCCTGCGCCCAAGGCGCGTACGCCTCGCCGCCTTGCCAGTAGGGGACACGCTGGGCGCCGACCTGCACCGTGCGGATCGACGGCTCAGCACCGGCCAGCACGCGCTCGGCGTCCGCGGCGCACGCGGGAACGCTGCGGGGCGATCCGCCCGGGGGCGCCCACTCGACGTTCTGGGTGCTGGGGCCGTGCGCCGGGTTGAAGAAGCACGGTGGGCGCTTCGCGGGCAGCGGCTCCCCGGCGACCCGCGCCTTCACGCACGCGACCCCGTAGCGGCCATCCTCCAGGATCTCGGTGACGTGCCGGATCTCGTCGGGACGCGTCACCGCGTCGAGGGAACTCTTGGCGTTCTCGTAGGCGTCCAGAGCCCGTTCGTAGTCCTGCCGCATCGCATCGTCGAGGGAGTGACCCGCCACGTCCGAATCCAGGTGCCGCAACTCCTCGCCGAACTTGGTCACGTCTTCCTCGGCCGCCTTCTTCGACGTGGCCAACTGCGTCTCCAACTCCTGCTTCTGCTCGCGTTCGACCGCCCGATTGCGGGCGCCCAAGCGAAGGGCGCCATAGATCACCACGGCGACGACGAGCAGGAGAAGTACCAGTTCCATGTCCTCAAGTTTGCCAGCGGGCACCAAGGTCGACAGGGCTTCTCGCTGTGGATCGGCTGTGAGACGGTCTGCGTCGTCTCAGGCGTGCGTCAGTCCCAGCAGGACAACGGCCGTGACGACGGTCAGGACCGCCACCAGGGCGCTGGCGGCCATGTAGCGAGGCCAGCGCACCGCCACGTCCAGGCCGAGGAGCCGCTCATGCCACAGCAGGATCGCCAGGCTCGCCCACGGCGTCACGAGGGCGCCGGCGTTGACGCCGACCAGCAGCCCGGCCATGCGGGTCGGCTCGGTGGCCAGCGGTTCGAGCGCCAGGTAGGCGGGCAGATTGTCGATCCCGTTGGCCACCAGGGCTCCCACCCCGGCGACGCGCAGCAGGTCCGGGATGTCCTCGCCCTGCCCCACCAGGGGAGCGACCGCGGCACTGAGGCCGTGCGCATGCGCGGTCTCCACGACCAGGAAGAGGCCGCAGGCGAGGAGGATGATCTGCCACGGCATCAGCGACCACGACAGCGCGGTGGGGCGCCGCACGGCGATCAGGACGCCGAGGGCGAGGGCCGCCGCGCACGCGGGCAGCCACACCGGCAGGCCGCTCACCAGCGTGGGCAGCAGGGCGGCGACGATGATGCCCGCGATCCAGGTCAGGGCGGGGTCCTGCAGGGGAGCGGACGGCGCCGGGGCGAGGCGTCCGCGCAGCGCGCGGCGGTAGGTCACCCCGATCACCAGGACCGGCACGACGATGCCGACGACGGCGGCGGGCGCCATCAAGGCGGCGAACTCCCAGGCGTCCAACCCCAGGGTGTGCGCGGCGAGGAGATTGGTGAGGTTCGACATCGGGAACAGCAAGGAGCCGGTGTTGGCGAGCCAGATGGTGGTCAAGGCGAACGGCATAGCGTCCAGCCCACGTCCGCGAGCCAGCAGCACGACGACCGGCGTCAGGAGCACGGCGGTGGTGTCCAGCGACAGGAACACGGTGGCCACCACGGCGAGCGCGACGACGAGCAGCCACAGCACGACGACCCGACCGGCCGCAGCGCGGCCTAGGCGATCGGCGACGGCGTCGAAGACCCCGGCCGCGGCCGCCAACTCCGCGACGAGGGTCGCGGCGATCACGAACAGCAGGATCGACCAGGTGCGATCGGCGACCTCAGCGGCCGAGTCCAGCGGGAGGACTCCCGCGGCCAGGAGAACCGCCGCAACGGCCAGCAGCGCGCCGCCGATCATCCCGGTCCAGGGACGCTGCCGCGGCGCCGGGCGGCCTGAATCGGTGATCACCCGGGAGAGGCTACTGCGACGTCACCCGCGGCGGCGGACCGACGACGGACGTGCACGGCGCGCGTCCCCGGCCATCAGAGTCCGGGGACGCGCACCGTGGCGGATCAGGCCGGGTCGACGATCTCGCAGAGGGTGGTGCCCGAGGCGACGGTCTCGCCCGCCACGGCCGTCAGCCCCTGCACGACGCCGGAGCGGTGGGCGTTGATCGGCTGCTCCATCTTCATGGCCTCCAGCACGACGATGAGATCACCCTCGGCCACCTCATCGCCCTCGCTGACGGCGATCTTGACGATGGTGCCCTGCATCGGAGACGTCAGCGCATTCGACGACGGCGCGGCCGCCTTGGCCCCGCCCCGATCACGGCGGGTGGGCCGCTTGGCCGTCTTCGCGGACGCGGCCGGCGCGGTGCCGAGGGTGGCTGGGAGCCGGACCTCGACGCGACGCCCGTTCACCTCGACGACCACGGTGGCCCGCTCGGCCTCCTCCGCCTCTCCCAGCACCCCGGTGTAGGGGGTGATGGTGTTGTCGAACTCGGTCTCGATCCACCGGGTATGCACGCCGAAGGTGCCGTCGGCAGCGGTGAAGGCCGGCTCGTTCAGCACGGCGGAGTGGAACGGGATGACGGTGGGCATGCCAGCCAGCACCGTCTCCGACAGCGCGCGCCGCGACCGTTCCAGGGCCTGCTCGCGGGAGGAACCCGTGACGATGATCTTCGCCACCAGGGAGTCGAAGGAGCCCGGCACGACCATGCCGGTCCGGTAGCCCTCGTCCACGCGGACGCCGGGGCCCGCCGGCGGCTGCCAGGCCGTCAGCGTGCCCGGAGCCGGCATGAAGTTGCGACCGGCATCCTCGGCGTTGATCCGGAACTCGAAGCTGTGCCCCGACACCTGCGGGTCCCCGTAGCCGAGCACCTCACCGTCGGCGATCCGGAACATCTCGCGCACCAAGTCGAGGCCGGTGACCTCCTCGGAGACCGGATGCTCCACCTGAAGTCGGGTGTTCACCTCCAGGAACGAGATCCGGCCATCCTGCGCGACGAGGAACTCGCACGTTCCCGCACCGACGTAGCCGGCCTCGATCAGGATGGCCTTCGATGCGGTGTACAGGGTCTGCCTCTGCTCCGGGCTGAGGAAGGGTGCGGGTGCTTCCTCCACGAGCTTTTGGTGGCGACGCTGCAGCGAGCAGTCCCGCGTCGACACGACGACCACGTTGCCATGAGCGTCGGCCAGGCACTGGGTCTCCACGTGACGCGGGCGGTCCAGGTACTGCTCCACGAAGCACTCGCCCCGGCCGAAGGCCGTGACGGCCTCACGCGTGGCCGACTCGAACAGTTCGGCGACCTCGTCGAGGTGACGGGCGACCTTGAGGCCGCGACCGCCACCACCGTAGGCGGCCTTGATGGCGATCGGCAGGCCGAACTCCTGGGCGAACGCGACGACTTCGTCGGCGCCCTGGACCGGATCGGCGGTGCCCTCCACCAAGGGAGCGCCCACCTTCTGCGCGATGTGACGGGCCTTGACCTTGTCGCCGAGCGCGTCGATCGCGGCGGGCGGGGGGCCGATCCAGGTCAGGCCGGCGTCCAGGACGGCCTGCGCGAAGGCGGCGTTCTCGGCCAGGAAGCCATAGCCGGGATGCACGGCGTCCGCCCCGGATCGTTCGGCGATGGACAGGATCTTGGCCACGTCGAGGTAGGTCTCGGCGGGGGTCTGACCGTTGAGGGCGAAAGCCTCGTCGGCGAGCTTCACGAACAGGGAATCAGCGTCGGGATCGGCGTACATGGCGACGCTGGCCAAGCCGGCGTCACGTGCGGCGCGAATGACGCGGACGGCGATTTCGCCGCGATTTGCGACGAGCACTTTGGCGATCGGCACATTTCCTCCTTGAAAAGTCCCAGGCGACCCGTGAGGCCGCGCCCGATCGCGAGTCTAGGACCAAACCGCCGCCGGGTTCGAATCCCGGGTTCGCCCGACGCCCCGGCCGGGGGCGCGCGTCAGGTGAAGACGCCGATGCCCAGCGGGACCACCCACACGACAGCGAGCACCTGCAGCACCCGATCGGTGAGGACCACGTCCTCGGGCTCACCGGCGTCACCGCGGTCGATGACGTAGGCGTACCGCAGCAGGGCGAGCGTGAACGGGGCGATCGAGAACGCCGCCCACGGCAGTCCCAGCCACTCCCGTTCGCCGCGCTGCTCGAAAGCCCACAGGCTGTAGGAGAGGATGACGGCGGTGCAGGCCAGCGTCCAGACGAACCGCAGGTAGGTGGCGGTGTAGCGGGCCAGGGAGGCCCGGGTCCCGGCCTCGGCGCCGAGTTCGGAGATCTCCGAGTAGCGTTTCCCGGCCACCATGAACAAGGACCCGAACGCCGCCACCAGCAAGAACCACTGCGACAGTTCGATCCCGGAGGCGACGCCGCCGGCCACGGCGCGCAGCAGGAAACCGGAGGCGACCATGGCTAAATCGATGATCGGTTCGTTCTTCAGGAACAGCGAGTAGCCGACCTGCAACAGCCAGTAGACCGCCACGGTCAGGGCGAGCAGCGGGGTCACCAGCCAGCTCAGCACCAGGGACGCGATCAGGCAGGCCGCCGCCAGGATCAGCGCGGTGCGCACGGAGAGTTCCCCGGCCGCGATGGGACGCAGGCGCTTCTTGGGATGCTGCCGGTCCGCCTCGACGTCGCGGACGTCGTTGACGAGGTAGATCGAAGCGCTGATCAGGCAGAAAGCCAGGAACGCCCACGCCGTGCTGACGAGCACGGGCACCTGGAACAGGGAGCCGGCGGCCACCGGCGCGGCCAGCACGAGGACGTTCTTCACCCACTGCCGGGGCCGCATGGCGCGAAGGGCGGCGGGCAGGCGGGAGGCAGCGGGCGTGGGCGTGAGATCGGACATCACCCACAGCCTAGCGGCGAGCCTGGCCTGGTCGCCTGCGAGAGTCGCCGCAGCCGCCCTACCCCGTGGGCGCGCTCAGCGTCCGGGGACCTGCCACAGGGACGTCCACGCGACACCCAGATCGGCCAGCAGCGAACGCAGCAGCGGAATGCTGATCCCGACCACGTTGTGCGGGTCGCCACCCAGCCCGGTGATGAACGCGGCGCCGTACCCGTCGATCGTGAAGCCGCCCGCGACCTGGTGCGGCTCCCCCGTGGCGATGTAGGCCTCGATCTCCTCGTCGGACACGTTCGCGAACCGGACCCGCGTCGTGGCCGCCGCGGAAGCGGTATGCGCCACGCCGTCTCGGCGCACCACCACGTAGTGCCCCGTGGTCAGGAAGGCGTCGCGGTTGCGCAGGGAACGCCAGCGTTCGCGGACCGCCTGGTCGGTGCCCGGTTTGCCGACCGCGACCCCGTCCAGGTCGAGCACCGAGTCGCAGGCCAGCAGCACCAGGTCGGCGTTCGGGTCGAGCGTGGCCAGGGACGCGTCACCCTTGAGCCGGGCCAGCGTCAGGGCCAAGGCCCGAGGCGTGGGCGCGGTGACGGCGCCCTCATCGATCCCGGACACGACCACGCGAGGGGCCAGCCCGGCCGCCCTCAACTCCCGCAGCCGCGCCGGGGACGACGAGGCGAGGACGACGTCCACGGTTCAGTTCCGGCCGCGCAGCAGGTCCGACAGGATGCCGCCCAGCAGGTCTCCCGCGCCGGAGCCCCCGGCCGCCTCGCTGCGCGGCTCCTCCGCGGTACCCGATGCAGGGGTCAGGGAGGTCTGTCCCGGAGTCGGGACGCGGAACGTGCCCTCACCGGTCGAGGCCGGGACCTGCGGCGAGGTGGTGGGGGAGGACGGCTGCCCGAGGGAGCCGCCGAGGATGCCGCCCAGGAGGTCGCCCAGTCCGCCCCCGAACCCCCGCCCAGAATGCCCCCGAGGAGGTCGCCGAGTCCGCCCTGATCGGACGGGACGCCAGCGGGCTGCTGCGCCGCAGAGCCGGCGGACTGGCTGAGGTAGTCCGTGAGCTTCCCGGCCAGGTAGTTCATGACCAGGGGCGCCAGGATCGGCAGGAGGGTGCGCACCAGATCGCCGCCGACGCCTTGAGACAGGGACTGGATCTGATCGGCTGAATAGACGTGCTGGATGATCTTGGCCCCGTCGGCGGTGTCCACGGCGTCGACGTCGAACGGAGCGGCTCCTGCGTGGTCTCCCAGCGCCCGGGTCAGGCTCAGCGCGGTGGCGGGATCGCCGACGTTGGCGTCCATCGTCCCGACCAGGGACGTCAGCGCCTCCTCCACCGCCTGGGACGCGGTGGCCTGATCGGTGCCCAGGACTCCAGCCACCTGGGCCAGGTCGAGACGTGCGGTGATGTCGGATACGGCGGACATGCGAGCTCCTTCGCGCCAAGACGGTGGGCGCGAGCCTATCGCCCGCATGCCGCGTGGAGCACCGTCGTCGCGCTGACGAGGCACGGCCGCCGCCTGGCCCCACACGAGGGACCAGGCGGCGGCCGTGTCAGGTCAGCGTCGCGCCGTGCTGCGCCAGGCGCCGTGACCCTGGAGCAGGTCGTGACGCACGAGGTGCCAATGAGAGCGCCAGCCACCGGCGATGGCGGCATTCGTCGGGATGTGGGGGCGTCCCCGTTCCCGGCGCAGCACCGCCAAGACGGCGGTGAGGGCGGCCAGTTCCTCGTCGCTGGGCGTCCCGCTGACCACCTCGAAGGCCACCGGGGTCTCGACGATCGCCTCGCTCACAGCGGGATGTTCCCGTGCTTCTTGGGCGGCAGTGACTCCCGCTTGGTGCGGAGCAGTCGCATGACCCGGATGATGGTCTCCCGCGTGGCGTGCGGGTAGATGACCTGGTCGATGTAACCGCGCTCCGCGGCGACGTACGGGTTGGCCAACTCGTCGTTGTACTCCTGCACGAGTTCCTTGCGGCGAGCGATGGGATCCTTCGCCTCGGCCAGTTCCTTGCGGTACAGGATCTCTACCGCGCCCTCGGCACCCATCACCGCGATCTGGGCGGTCGGCCACGCGAGGTTCACGTCGGCACCCAGGTGCTTCGACCCCATGACGTCGTAGGCGCCGCCGTAGGCCTTGCGGGTGATGATGGTCACCAGCGGAACGGTCGCTTCGGCGTAGGCGTAGATCAGCTTGGCGCCCCGGCGGATGATGCCGCTGTGTTCCTGCTGCACCCCCGGGAGGAAGCCGGGAACGTCGACGAACGTCAGCACCGGGATGTTGAAGCAATCACAGGTCCGCACGAACCGGGCGGCCTTCTCCGAGGCATCGATGTCGAGGCAGCCCGCGAACACCATCGGCTGGTTGGCCACGACGCCCACCACTCGTCCTTCGATGCGTCCGAACCCGACCACGATGTTGCCGGCGAACAGTTCCTGGACCTCCAAGAACTCGTCGTCGTCGAGCACCGTCTTGATGACCGTGCGGATGTCGTAGGGCTGGTTGGGCGAGTCGGGGATGAGCGTGTCGAGTGCTCGGTCCCGGTCGGTGATGGTGAGGTCCACCTCCGCCTCGTCGTAGACGGGCGCGTCCTCGAGGTTGTTCTGCGGCAGGTAGCTGATCAGGTCGCGGACGTACTCGATCGCGTCGTTGTCGTCGGCGGCCAGGTAGTGCGCATTTCCGGACTTCTCGTTGTGCGTCCGGCCGCCGCCCAACTCCTCCAGCGTGACGTCCTCGCCGGTGACCGTCTTGATGACGGCCGGGCCGGTGATGAACATCTGGCTGGTCTGGTCCACCATGATCGTGAAGTCGGTCAGGGCGGGGGAGTACACGTGGCCCCCGGCGGCAGCGCCCATGATCAAAGAGATCTGCGGCACCACCCCCGATGCCAGCGTGTTGCGCCGGAAGATCTCCCCGTACAGGCCGAGGCTGACCACGCCCTCCTGAATGCGGGCACCGCCGCCCTCGTTGATGCCGATCAGCGGGCAACCGGTCTTGATGGCGAAGTCGATGATCTTGACGATCTTCTCGCCGTACACCTGTCCCAGCGCGCCGCCGAAGAGGGCGACGTCCTGGGAGAAGACGCAGACGGGACGGCCGTGGATGGCGCCGACGCCGGTGATGACGCCGTCGGTGTAAGGGCGCTTGGCTTGCATGCCGAACGCCACGGATCGGTGGCGGGCGAACTCGTCGAACTCAGCGAAGGTGCCCTCGTCCAGCAGCGCAGCGATGCGCTCCCGAGCGGTGAGCTTTCCCTTGGCATGCTGCTTTTCAACGGCAGCAGGGGATGCAGCATTGACAGCGGCGTCGATGCGCTCCCCGAGATCGGCGATCTTCCCCTTCGTTGTGTGGATGTCGATCTCCATGGAGCGAATGTAATGCGTTGGCCCCGCTTTGACGAAGCGAGGCTGACCAGAGCCGGGTCACGGGCCCCTACAGTGGCGGCCATGACGCATCTTCCCGACGCGGCGTCGCTGCGTGCCGCCCTCGCCGACACGGGCTGGGGCCCGATCAGCGTGCTCGCGACGACCGGATCGACCAACGCCGACCTCGCAGCGTCCGCACGTCAGGGCGCCCCGGCAGGAACGGTGCTGGTCGCCACCCACCAAAGCGCCGGTCGGGGACGCCTCACCCGCTCCTGGGAGGCTCCCCCCGGCACGTCGGTGGCCACCTCGGTGCTGGTGGCTCCCCGGGTTCCCCTGTCGACGTGGGGTTGGCTACCCCTCCTGGTGGGGGTGGCGGTCGCTCGGGGCATCACCGATGCCACGGGGCTGGACGCACGGCTGAAGTGGCCCAACGACGTCCTGATCGGGGACCGCAAGGTGTGCGGCATCCTGTGCGAGGCCGTCCCCGAACCTCCCGGCCCGAAGGCGGTCCTGGGATTCGGGCTCAACACCGCTCTGCGCGCCGAACAGTTGCCCGTCCCCACCGCCACCTCGCTGCTCCTGGAAGGCTCCCAGGTGGACGCCACGACGGTGCTCACCGCGGTGCTGACCGAACTGGAAGAGGTACTACGCGCCTGGGAGGGCGGCGCGGATCCTCGCCCCGGCTACCGGGCGCTGTGCGCCACGTTGGGGGCCGAGGTATCGGTCCTGCTGCCGGTGGGCGATACCGTGCAGGGGCGCGCCGTGGACGTGGACGCCGACGGTGGCCTGATCGTCGACACCGCGAGGGGGCGCCGCACCTTCGTCGCCGGAGACATCCAGCACCTGCGCCCGCGGTGAGTCAGGCCAGGAAGTCGTAGACGAGCTTGTTGAACGCCGCCGGGTTGTCGGTGTTCACCTGCTGCCCCGCGCCGGGAACGACGCTCAGCCGTGCCCCCGGGATTCCGGCCGCCAGGGCCTCAGCGGCGGGCCGGTTCGCTCGGTCCTGCTCGCCGACCAGCACCAGGGTCGCCGCCGTGACGTCGCCGAGGCGGCCGCGGTAGTCGATCTGAGCTGCGGTGTCCAAGGCGCGCAGGAAGCGTCGTTTCTCCACCCCCATGGCGGCCAGCCGCCGGGCCGGGATCAGGCTGAACGCCAGCCGTTGCATGCGCATCACGGAGCGGGGCGGGTTGATCTGTCCCGCGGCCAGCACCAGGTGCGAGACGGCCTGAGGTGCGCGGATGGCAGCGTCCAGAGCCACCATGGCCCCCAGGCTGACACCGACCAGGGACATCTGTTCGACGCCGTATTGGTTGAGCAGGGCGAGGACGTCGTCGGCGGCCCCCTCGACGCTGAACTCTTCGGCGCGGGCGGGGCGCATGCCCCGCAGCCACGGGGCCACCGCACGGAATCCGGGTGGGAGTTCGGTCACCTGATCCTGCCAGCTTTGAGGGGTCTGGCCGAGGCCGTGCAGCAGGGCGAGGAGACGCATGGACGTCAATCTAGTGCGCTGTGGGACGATGGCGGGCGTGACTTCTCCCGCCGAACCCAGCGACCCGACGGCAGCGGCAGCAGCGCCCACCGCGCACCCTGCGGCGCCGTTGACGCTACGGACGCAGTTGGTCCGGTTCGTGCTCGCTGGGGGCGTGTCCGCCGTCGTCGACTACGGGCTCATGGTCGCCGGGATGAATCTCCTCGGGCTCGGGTACAGCCCCGCGAAGGCGATCTCCTGGGTGTTCGGCACGCTGACCGCCTACCTGATCAACAGCCGCTGGACGTTCCAGGCCGCGGGCAGCAAGAAGACGCTGGGCGCGGTGGTGGTGCTGTACCTGCTGACGTTCGCGCTTCAGGTGGGCACCTTCACCGTCCTCTACCCGCCCCTGGCGGCCTGGCTCGGGGTCACGGCCGCCCAGTTGGTCGGCTTCGTGATCGCCCAGGGGATCGCCACGACCGTGAACTTCATCGTTCAGCGAGGCCTGATCTTCCGCGGGCGCTGAGCGGGACGCCGGGGCCCGCGGGCCCCGGACGCCCCGGTGTCACAGGACGCGGACGGGAAGCTGCTCCACGACGACGCCCGAGGAGGTCGGCAGGTCGGAGGGGTGGATCCCGAACACGCGCTGGCCCGCGGACTCGCTGACGCTTTCGGTGTAGCTGCCGTCGGTGAAGTGGACGCCAGCGCCGTCGTCGGCGGCCCAGCCGCCGGGCAGGTCACCCGCCGACACGGCGTCGGTGAAGACCCCGACCCGGCTGTCTTCGGAGTCGAAGTGGCTGCAGAAGCTGCCCTGCACCAGGCCGAGTCCGCCGCGGAACGGGCGGAAGTCCCCGAACGAGTCGGTGACGCAGCCCTCGAACCAGACGTTCGCGCCGGCGGCGGTGCCCGCCAGCACCACGTCGCCCTGGGCGTAGCGCTGCTTGATGGCCTTGCCGACGCCATGGGCCTTCCACAGCGCGAGCGCGTTCACCGTGGCGCCGTTGCCGACCAGGATGAGGTCGGCCTCGGCGATCCGGGCGACCGCGTTCGCGGCGTCCTGCCACAGCGTCAGGACCATCGGACGGATGCCGAGGGTGCCATAGGCGACGAGGAATCGGTTGATGTACTGGGGGTCGTCGGCGGACGCGGTCGGAACGAAGCACACCAGCGGGCTTCGTTTGCCGGTCAGCTCGACGACGTAGCGATCGAAATTGGTGGGGGACCCCAAGGGCGACGTGGCGAACCCGCCACCGCCCATCGCGACGATGTGAGCGGTCATGCGGCCATCTTGTCATGGGGCATGCCCCCGATGACCAGTATCGTGAGCCCTCGTGACGGATCTCACCATCGGCATCGTCGGAGGCGGGCAGCTTGCTCGCATGATGAACGAGGCCGCGACACCACTCGGGCTACGTGTGCGACTGCTCGCCGAGGCGCCCCAGACCGCCGCGGCCCAGGTCGTTCCCGACACCACCGTCGGGGATTACGCCGACGCCGCCACCTTGTCGGACTTCGCCGCGGACGTCACGGCGGTGACCTTCGACCACGAACACGTCCCCACCGGCCTGCTGGCGGAACTCGAGGCGTCCGGGACCCCGGTTCGCCCCGGGCCTACCGCCTTGGAGTTCGCCCAGGACAAGGCCGCGATGCGCGCCCGGCTGAGCGCTCTCGGCGTCCCCTGCCCGGCCTGGCGCGTCGTCGCCACGCCGCAGGAACTGGCCGACTTCGCCGCTGAGACGGGGTGGCCGGTCATCGCCAAGACGTCGCGGGGCGGCTACGACGGCAAGGGCGTATGGAAGCTGGCCGGTCCGCAGGAGGCTGAGGCCCCGTTCGCCGCGCTGCAGCACGCGCTCGGCCCCACCGAGCGCGACACCGCGGCGGACGCGCCGGCCGACGCCGTCATCGTCGCCGAGGAGTTCATCCCGTTCACCCGGGAACTGTCGGTGCTGGTCGCTCGCCGGCCCGGCGGCGAGGCGGTCGCCTACCCGGTGACCGAGACGGTCCAGCGCGACGGGATCTGCCACGAGACGACCACCCCCGCACCCGGCCTCGACGCCGCGCGCGCCGCGGCCCTGGAGGCGCTGGGTCGCCGCATCGCCGACGAACTCGGGGTCGTCGGGATCCTGGCCGTGGAGCTGATGGAACGCCCTGACGGGGAGATCGTCGTCAACGAGCTCGCCATGCGGCCGCACAACACCGGGCACTGGAGCATCGAGGGTGCGGTCACCAGCCAGTTCGAGAACCACCTGCGCGCCGTCGCCGACCTGCCGCTGGGTTCGGCGGCGCTGCGCGCGCCGGTCGCGGTGATGACCAATGTGCTCGGCGGCGCCAACCCCGATCTGGTCGGGTCGCTGAACCGGGTCCTGAGCGACCCGGACGTCCGCGTCCACCTGTACGGCAAGGGGGTCAAGCCCGGACGCAAGGTCGGCCACATCACCGTGCTCGGCGCCGACGTGGACGCCGCCCGGCGTTCGGCGCGCGCCGCAGCCGCGATCCTGGAAGGGGAATGAGCATGACCGAACCGACTCCCGTGGTGGGGATCGTGATGGGCTCCGATTCGGACTGGCCCACCATGGAGGCCGCCGCCCTGGCGTTGCGCGAGTTCGGCGTCGGCTACGAGGCCGATGTCGTCTCCGCGCACCGGATGCCCGAGGAGATGGTCGAGTACGGCAGGGCGGCGCACGAGCGCGGCCTGAAGGTGATCATCGCCGGTGCCGGTGGGGCCGCCCACCTGCCGGGCATGCTGGCGGCGCTCACTCCGCTGCCCGTGATCGGGGTCCCGGTGGCGCTGCGGCACCTGGACGGCATGGACTCGCTGCTGTCGATCGTCCAGATGCCGGCCGGGGTCCCCGTGGCGACGGTCTCGATCGGGAACGCCCGCAACGCCGGGCTGCTGGCGGTGCGGATGCTCGGCATCGGGGACGCCGATCTCGTGGCGGCGATGACGACGTTCCAGACCGAGCTGCGTGACCTCGCTCGTGACAAGGGGAGTCGGGTCCGGGGCCGCTGAGGTCCACCCCGACCCCGGCGGGTCCCCCGCCAGGGGGACTCGCGCGGACGATCTGTCAACACGCCGTCGCGGAATCGAAGCGGGCGCGCGTGGGGACGCCACCATGAGCTGACCGTCCTCGTCCTTCCTCCGAGGTGATCCATGCAGCAGGTGCCCACCGTCGACGCCGCGCAGCGCAGCAGGCAGCTCGCCTGGCGCCGCGGCGTGGGCCTGCTCATCATGACCGCCGTGGCTCCGGGATCCGCCCAGCTCGTGGCGGGCGGTCGCGGGCTGGGGCGGTTCGCGCTGCGCCTGTGGGCGGGGGTGTGGGCGTTGGCGCTCGCGTTCCTCGCGATGGCCTGGCTTCGCCGCGACCTCGCCGTCGCCGTCTACACCCATCCGGTCACGCACTGGATCGCCTCCGGGCTGGTCGTGGTGCTCGGCCTGGGGTGGGCGTGGCTGTTCCTCGACGCCTGGCGGATCAGTCGTCCCCGCTCAATGGGTCCCCGCCAGTTCCTCATGGCGGCGCTGGCGCTCGTCCTGGCCGCCGCCGTCGGTCTCGGGGCCCTGCAGGCCTCGGCCCTGTCGCGCAGCCAGGCCCAGCTCTTCGGGCAGGTTTTCGCCGGCGGGGGCGACTCCGCCGCCAAGGACGGCCGGATCAACGTGCTGCTCGTCGGGGCCGACGCCGGCGAGGACCGCCGCGGCCTGCGCGCCGACACGATCATGGTCGCCTCGATCAGCGCCAACACCGGCCGCACCGTGCTGTTCAGCCTGCCGCGCAACCTGCAGCACGCCCGGTTCCCGCACGGGACCGCGCTCGCCAAGCAGTATCCGAACGGCTACGCCTGCGCCGACCAGAGCTGCCTGCTCAACGCGGTGTACGCGCTCGGCCAGCAGCATCCCGAGGATTTCGGCGACGCCGCCGATCCGGGCATCGCCGCGACCCGGGCGGTGGTCGCCGAGACGCTCGGCCTGGGGATCAACTACTACGCGATGGTCGACATGCGAGGCTTCGAGAACCTCATCGACGCACTCGGCGGGATCAGGCTCGACATCGCCAAGGCCGTCCCGATCGGCGGTGGCGCCGCCAAGGTGGAGGGCTACATCCAGCCCGGCACGAACGTGCAGCTCAACGGGTTCCAGGCCCTGTGGTTCGCCCGCTCCCGGGAGGGTTCCAGCGACTACGAGCGGATGACCCGGCAGAAGTGCGTCATCAACGCCCTGGTGAAGCAGGCCAACCCCGTGACGGTGGCTACCCGCTTCACCGCGCTCGCCGAGGCGGGCGGGGCGATGGTGACCACCGACATCCCCGGTGGCGACATCGCCCGGCTCCTCGAGTTGGCGGCGTCCGGGCGCTCGCTGCCGCTCGCCTCGACCGCGTTCTCCCCGCCGCTGATCGAGCCGTCACGCCCCGACATCGACCTGATCCGGCGCACGGTCGCCGGGGAGATCGCCCACTCCCAGAGCCTCGACGCCGAAGCCGAACGGCAGGTGACGGCCACGCCGGATCCGGTGGGGGGCACCGCCTCGGCGGAACCTGCGGCCGCCACGACGCCCGAGCCGAGCGCCGCCTCCCCGGGGACGGACAAGCCCGTCGTAGGCAAGAAGGCCGAGAAGTCGCAGGGCGAGTTCAGCACGCAGCGGCAGACCGACGACCTGACCCAGGTGTGCGGCGTCGCCTAAGCGCTCAGACCAGTTCGCCCGAGCCCAGGATGCGGAACACATCGGCGCCGATGGCGTCCACCAGGTCGCGTCCCTCCTCGAACGTCGGGCGGCGGCACATGAAGGCGGCCGTGTAGTCGCGGCCCTCGCCCTGGACGCGTCCGATCGAGTTGACCGCCCACAGGTTGTCCAACGACTTGAACTGGACCCAGCCGTTCTTCATCTGCACGTCGACGGAGTTCTTCTTGCGGTCGTGGCCCACCCCCCACGTCTGCTCGGCGTTGGTCTGGGACATCACGTCCAGGAGATAGAGGCGGTCCTCCTGGGCGACGGCAGGGGTTCCCTCGACCAGCAGGTCGATGAGCAGGCGCTGATCGTCGGGGGTGGTGTTCGTCCAGGACCAGAACGGGCTGCGGGGATCCGCGTGCGTGTGGGGCAGTCCCAGCCCCACCGCCAGCCGGGTGTATTGGTCGCCACCGCCGACCCACTCCCACAACGCGTCGGCGGCATCGTTGTCGGAGTTCACGATCGCCTTGCTGATCTGCTGGTAGCGCTCGAACGGCAGCTCTTCGCCCGCGGCCCGCGCCTTGTTGAGGGCCAGCAGGGAGATCATCACCTTCGCGATCGAGGCGCTCTGGGTGTCGAAGTCCCCCCGGAACGCATACGCCGCGCCGGTGCGGCGATCGCGGATCGAGACCCCCAGCAGGTCTGTGTTGCGGGCATAGACCTCCATGACCGCATCCAGTTGCGAGCGGACCGAGCCGGTCGGGGACGCGGTCGGCGTCACCAACGGGTCGGCGGTGCGACTGCAGGCGACCAGAGCGAGGGCGGCGGCGCCCGCGAGCAGGCCGCGGCGGGAGAGGGGAGACATGCACAACCTTTCTGGGGCGACCCGCCCATCATGCCAGGACGAGGGCCGTCGGCTGGGCCGCGCCTCGGCGTCGGCGGCACCGCTCACCGCGGGATGCGCGCCCGTTCGGCATCCGCGATCCGCGCCGCTACAGCCGGCTCCGCCTCGGCGGCCAGGACCAGGGAGCCGCCGCCGAGCAGCACCGCCGTCACCACCTGGAGGGCCTCGACGGGGTCGGCAGGGCGGATCAGCACCCGATCGTGGATCGGCTCCAGCCCGGCGAGGTCGGTCAGGCTGAGCGACGTGTCGGCACTCACCCAGGCGGGAACATCGACGGGCAGGGGATCGGGCAGCGCCGCATCCGGTTGGGCAAGCGCCTCCCCGGTGTAGTCGGCCAGCCCGGCGGGAGGCTCGGGGAGCGGACGCGCCCAGGCGTCCAGCGAGCAGGCGAAGCCGGAGGTGTCCGTGGCGGGATCGGGACCCTGGGGGCCGGTCACCACCAGGTCGGGGTGCGCCGTGGTCTGGTCGACGCTCGCCCCGGCGTCCCACACGGCCAGCGCCCAGATCAGCGACATCCAGTGTGCCGGGTGGTCTCGGCTGACCTCCAGCCGGACGCGCGACCCCGCTTCCACGTCGGCCTCCGCCAGCAGATTCACCGTCTTGGCCACCCAGTTCTCGACGCTGGCCACCGACAACTCGGTGCGCGCTCCGGCGGCTCCGTACCACGTCAGGAGCGGTGTGCCGCCCTCGCGGGCGGCGCGGGAACGCAGGATTTCACCGAGGGGTCGCACGGCATGGGTCACCGACCCAGGATAGGCCGACGGCTACCCTGACCCCTATGCGCTACGTCGTGATCATGGCGGGCGGCTCGGGGACCCGCCTGTGGCCGCTGTCCCGCAAAGGCACCCCCAAGCAGCTGCTGAAGCTCATCGATGGGCGCAGCCTGCTGCGGCTGGCCTTCGAGCGTGCCCAGCGGCTCGTCCCCGACGAACGCATCCTGGTCGTGACCGGCGCCCCCTACCTGGACAACGTCGCCGCCGACCTGCCCGAACTGCCGCGCGCGAACCTGCTCGGCGAGCCTGAGGGGCGCGACTCGCTCAACGCCG